>JBGQJX010000374.1:0-4448 GCA_041499255.1 Ktedonobacteraceae bacterium
CAGACCCTCGTCCTGGGTCAACCAATTGAAAACAAGGAAGGTATAAAACTGTGCCCTGGTGTAAGTTTTTCATCCCAAAGATTGCTTCGCCTAGAGTCAAGCCAGATGATCCTGATTTCAACGATAGCGTGATGTATGCGAAATGCATTAAGGGTCATGTCCTAAAAGATGCTGATGACTGGATTCTCTGCGAGAATCTACCAGCGCCTGATGCAAAATGTTGGCAAGAAGGTGGCGATACTATATTTTCTCTGATGGCCCGTAAACGCAGTCAGTCTCAGGCAGAAAACAGCCAGCAGGATGCCTCTGAAGAGGTAACCTCCCAACGAGCTACATCCTGATCTGAGTACCACTGCATGAGCAAACAATCTCTTTCTCCTGATGTTATTGTCCAACTCACGCCTGAAGTAGTTGCTCGAGTTCATTCTTATTTACTACAATGGTATCAAGCTGAGCAGCGAGATCTGCCCTGGCGTTCAACTACTGACCCCTATGCTATTCTTGTGTCAGAGATCATGCTCCAGCAAACCCAGGTGGATCGCGTGCTTCCAAAATACCAGCAATTTCTCGCTGCATTTCCAACATTAACCGCTCTGGCTCAAGCCCCCACCGCCGATGTAATTACTGTATGGGTTCCCCTCGGTTACAACAGGCGGGCCGTGAGCCTCCAGGCAATTGCTCGCCAGGTAATTGCGGAATATGGTGGACGCATTCCCGATACTATTGATGAGCTACTCAAACTAAAGGGAATTGGCCGCTACACCGCAGGCGCGATTGCCTGTTTCGCTTACGGCAAGCAGGTAGCCACCGTCGACACGAACATACGGCGCGTGCTCCACCGCGTTTTTTTGGGCCTGGAACTCCCTGAGCCTCAGCTCAATGACACACAGATGTTAACATTGGCAATACAGGTTTTGCCCCCCACAGAAGCCTATAATTGGAATCAGGCTCTCATGGATCTTGGGGCTACTTACTGTACAAGTAGCAACCCACGCTGTACTGGTTGCCCGCTACAAGAAAGCTGTTGTGCTTTTACAGAGATGCAACAACATAGTCTTTTTCCATCGGGTACAGTGTTGCGCCAGTTGCGCAAAGTCGCAGAGAAAAAGGCAGGTTACCAGGCGCGCCCGGCGCAACCTTTCACCAGCACAAACCGCTATTTTCGTGGTCGCATCGTCGACCTGTTACGAACTCAACCCGCTGGGCAGCGCGTTCCACTTACGGAGCTTGGCTTGCAAATCAAGCCGACCTTCACCCAGGATGACCTTCCCTGGCTAATGAATCTGGTTGACGCCCTGGCCAAAGACGGTCTACTCGATTGCGCCAATGACGGGGTACGACTACCATAAGCTTTTAAGCCACTCTTCCCCGCTCTTGCCTTTATCGTGTATACTGTGGCTAAAACTTGCTCTCATCCAACCAACGCCTTTCAACTTATTTATAAAGGAGCTTAACCTTGCAACTCACAAGCTTTAATGATATTACAAAGCTGCATCGGCATATTTTTCTCTCGCCACATCTTGATGACGCCGTTTACTCCTGCGGAGGTACGCTGGCAGTACAGGTAAGCAATGGGTTACGCCCGCTGGTGATTACCGTTTTTAGTGGCGTACCATCCCCAGCATTGAGCCTCAGTCCCTATGCCCTTGAGACACAACGCAAAATGGGAGGCGCCGATCAAGATGCAGCCAGCCTGGTGGAAGCCCGGCGCAAAGAAGATGCCAACGCGCTGGATTTAATCCACGCCGATTACCTCTGGCTCGACTATCTTGATGCCATCTACCGTGGTAATCCAGCATATTACACCAGCCAGGACCAGCTTATGGGTGGCGCAGTTCACCTTGCCGACATTGAAATTGATAAACAGTTGGCGCAGGACCTGGTGGCGCTGCATGAACGGCTACCCGATACAGTCTGGTATGCTCCTCTTGGTGTCGGTCACCATGTCGATCACCAGATCGTCTGTTCAGCCGCCGACCGCCTGATTCAACGTGGAGCTAACGTCAAACTCTATGAAGACTTTCCCTATGTCTTACATGAGGATGCGCTGGAAGCGCGTCTCAATGAACTAGGCGGCGCGTTTGAACCGGCTTACGTTGAAATGTCCGAAATGCTCCCCACTCGCCAGGAGGCAATGGCTCTTTATGCCTCTCAAACCGAGCTGAATTTCGGCAGCAGAGCGCGGAATATGCGTAACGTGGTGGATGAGTACACCCATAACATTCGTCCAGTGCATACAGTTCGTTTGGAACGTTACTGGACAACGCGTTAACCAGTAATTCGGTACTTGCAAAGACTCTCAAGAGATATTATATATGGGTTCAGACACTACCAACACGCCTTTGTTTCCATTAAACGGCAACGCGCCCGGCGCAGCCCATACAATTTACCTGGCATTGGGATCCAACCTGGGAGATCGCCGTGGCAATCTCGCTACAGCGCTGCAACAATTACGCGCTGTAATGGAAATAACAGCTGCCTCGTCTATCTATGAAACGGAACCGGTCGGCTACGCCGATCAACCGCTCTTTTTGAATATGGTTTGTGCCGGGAAGACCGGTCTTTCCGCGCGCGAATTGCTAAAAAAAACCAGAGAGATTGAGACGGCCATCGGTCGCCAGCCAACGTTTCGCAACGGCCCGCGCACAATCGATATCGATATCATTTTTTATGACGATATTCACATTACACAGGTTGATTTGACTATCCCCCACAAGCGTATGGCCGAGCGAGCTTTTGTACTGGCTCCTCTCGCGGAAATTGCGCCTGCGTTGGTAGATCCCGTCAGCGGAAAAACTGTGCAAGAATTGCTCGATGCCGTCTCACAGCATGGGGTAAACAGAGTTGATAAAATTACTCCTACTTAACAACCCTTGTTGACTCATGCTATAATGCGCATATAACAACTTGTGTATGGCCATGTGCCTTACGTATATGGCAAGATTACTTAGATTGGAAGCGTTTGTGGAGGAAGTTCTGCTCGATCCTGCCCAGTTAGCGAAGGCTGCGGTAGATATCGCATCTGATAAAAAGGCCTCGGACATCACCTTATTGGATATCCGAGAGGTAGCCGCCTTTGCTGACTACTTTGTAATCTGCAGTGCCAACAACCCTCGCCAGATCCAGGCTATTGCAGATGCAATTGACGAAGAATTAGGAAAACAGGGTGCCAAAGTACTTCATCGAGAAGGTGTTGCCGAGACTGGCTGGGTGCTGCTAGACTTTGGTGATGTCATTGTACATATCTTTGGAGTCAAGGAAAGGGAATACTACCGCTTGGAGCGCCTCTGGAATGAAGCAAAAACGGTGGTGTATCTGCAATAATTCATTCAATTACACAGAAAAGGTGGCGACGATGACATTTTTTCGGAATCGCATGTTTCTCGAAGGCATCGCTCTTGGCGGCATATGCGGCATCATCATCGGCTCAATTATTGCCTTTACTCTCGGCGAAAGTAGTATTGAAGCTGTCCGCCGTTTGATACAAAAACGCCTCTCTCGTAAACGAGGTGTGGAGTATAAATACCTCTATTAATGATGACCTCGTGGTTACGTTATTCCCTCATCAATCCGCTTGATACATGTAATAACGGTGAAACAAATGTAGCGAGGAAGGTAGCAATGTGCGGTATTTTGTGGCAGTCTCCTTTGTTCTAGTGCTTTTCTTAAGCGTAACCACTCGTCCCGTTTCCGCCTCTACTCTACCAGGTCATGGTTGCGCCCCTTTGATACCTCCTGGAGTATCAGGGACCCCTGCACCCGCGCCAGCAGCGCATGGTTTCATTGCCATCAACGAAGTGCTGCCGCTGCCGCACTCAACATGGAACTGTTCAGAAACCCCCGGACACTACTCCTTCATTTCAGACGCCTGGATTGAGCTTTACAATACTCAGAATCAGCCATATAACCTGTATGCTTCTCATGCCGAAATTGATAGCGGCCCGAATACGAATTTCTATCATCTTCCCTTTGACGCCAGTATAGCGGCGCATGGTTTCATAGTCCTTTTCCCACGTTATGACGCCGGTTTCCTCTCGACTGAAACATCAACCCTACGCTTACTCGTCGGAAGTAATGTGGTTGACCAGGTCACCATCCCCCAGCTCGCCCCCGACCAGTCCTATGCGCGCACCACTGATGGGACCTCCACCTGGCAGGTGATCAACGCGCCTACTATCGACGCCAGCAACGCATCTTTCCAGGCAACCCCGACTGTAACTTCTCCTTCACATGGGCAAAACGGATCTGGCGGAAACACAACGAACCCTGGCTATAACGGGGACACACCGACCGGCACCTCTAAAACACTGGTTGATGGGGCACAACCTCAATGGTACAAGCTACAATTACCCACAGCGATCCCCACCTCCGCGCTAAATACAGCCCAAACAACAATCACAACATCGCCGTCTTCTCCTGGCAACACAACAGCTCTACCGCTCCGCGTC
>JBGQJX010000375.1:0-4442 GCA_041499255.1 Ktedonobacteraceae bacterium
AACTGGTGGAATCTCTATCGCTGGAATGGTGATAACAGTGTGACAGCGCTCTGTCCAATGGAGGCAGAGTTTGGTATGCCGCAGTGGGTCTTTGGTATGTCTACGTATTTATTTGCATCAAGTGACAAGATTATTTGCAGCTATTTCCAGCACGGCATCAGTCACATGGCCAGCCTGGATACAAAAACAGGCTCACTCGAGGAGATTCAGACACCATATACGACCATCGAGTGGCCAATCGCGGCAGAGGGACGCATCTTCTTTGACGGCGGTTCGTCTACTCAAGCCGAAGCGCTTATACAGCTTGACCTCGAGACGGGCCATAGCGAGGTATTGCGACGATCCTATGAGGTCGCGATAGATAGTGCATACCTCTCAATTGCGGAGCCAATCGAGTTTCCAACGGAGGAGGGTCTGACGGCTTATGGTTTCTTCTATCCGCCGCGCAACCCTGAATATGTTGCGCCTGAAGGGGAACGTCCACCCCTGATCGTGAAAAGCCATGGCGGACCAACCAGTGCCACCACCAGTATGCTCAAACTGAATACTCAATTTTGGACGAGTCGCGGTTTCGCCGTGCTTGACGTGAATTACGGGGGCAGTACGGGATATGGACGAGCTTATCGCGAGCGATTGGCGAGTAAGTGGGGCATCGTCGATGTTGATGATTGCGTGAACGGGGCTAAGTACCTGGCGGAACAGGGCCGGGTAGATGGGAAGCGTCTCATTATTACGGGTGGCAGCGCCGGCGGCTATACAACATTGTGCGCTATCACATTTCGCGACGTGTTCAAAGCTGCTGCCAGTTATTTTGGCGTGAGCGATGTCGAAGCTCTGGCCAAAGACACGCATAAATTCGAGTCGCGCTATCCTTATAAGCTGATTGGCCCGTATCCAGAGCGGCGCGATATTTACCAGGCACGCTCGCCCATTCACTTCACGGAGCGCATTTCGTGTCCGGCGATCTTCTTCCAGGGACTCGAAGATCAGGTTGTTCCTCCCAACCAGGCTGAAATAATGGTTGATGCGCTGCGCGTGAAGGGGCTGCCTGTAGCTTACCTGGCTTACGAGGGGGAGCAGCATGGTTTCCGGCGAGCAGAGAATATCAAGCGCTCGCTTGATGCTGAGCTGTTCTTCTATTCAAGGATTTTTGGTTTTTCTCCGGCTGACCCGATTGAGCCTGTTTTTATTGAGAATCTTTAGGTATTTCTTTATGTGGGAAGTGTTGACGCGGGCTGCGCGCAGCACGCGTCCACACATCCCACAGATATTTTTAACCAAAGCTGGGTAATTTTTTCGCCAGGGGGTTGCCGTTGTCTGGTGGGCGGTCTACTACTGCCACTGTACAGCGCGAAATACAGACAAGCTTGTCGTTCTCGTCGGTAAGTTTAATATCCCAGATATGTGTGGTACGGCCGCGATGGATTGGCGTTGCTACGGCGGTAAGTTGCCCGTCGCGTTTTGGCCTGATATGGTTGGCGTTGATTTCCAGGCCAAAAGCCATCTGCTTATCTGCGTCAATATTCAGTACTGTGCCGAGAGAGGCTACTGACTCCGCTAACACTACTGATATGCCGCCGTGCAAATAGCCGACCTGTTGACGATGATTCGGGCCGATGGGCATGGTGGCGACCACTTTTTCCTTTTCGGCGGTGATCAGCTTGATATCCAATATGTCCCATACAGAACCTTCACGGGTACTATTTATTTGTTCGATGATTTCTGCGCTGGAAAAATCCACTAGTGTTTCCTCTCTGTCATTACAATGGGCTGTATGTTTTGTTATACTTGATTATAGCGGATAAAGACCGGTAATAGCCCCTACACTGCCTTTTTCTCTAGAGGGGAGAGGCGTGTAAAGACGAAGAATCCCGCGTAGAACATAGTTAGCCACATGAGCAAGTCAAGTGGCCCTGCCAGTACGCTATCATAGTTAGTATAACTTGATTGCATGACGATGGTACCGATAATATCGGCGGCGGCCCTGAAAAGAGGGATGCCAAACAGCAATAGCAAAGCAAACCAATGGCCGCGACCCTTCCAGAAGCGTCCTATGAGCAGGTACACGATGCTGCCGTAGATTAGTATGGGTGAGATATAAAATGGCAAGGGCAAGTGCAAAGTCAGCCCGTTAAGGTTATAGTGCCACCAATGAGCATAAAAGGCGATGAGATCAAATAGTACATTGATGACGCCCATGGTTAATCCGCCGAGCAGCGAAGCTAGCAATGCTGTCCGCGTGGGATGAATAAAAAGCAACGCCGCCAGGTAGACGACGAAAATAAATGGTATTACTAACGTGGCAAAAGCCTGAATCTCCATAATATGAGGATAACTCCTTCAAAAGCTGCTGAGTTTGTTTCTTCACTGTGATGTAGCGTAGTGTGTTTCTGCAATTTCGTCAAGTGTATAAGGGAGGATAGCGAACGAATATGTGCATATTTTACCTCTTCGCGCCGTGCTTGCCCAGGTCAATGTTATGGTAGGAGACCTGGAAGGTAATAGCAGGAAAATGCTACAACATAGTAATATAGTGTCCACATTCATATAAAAATGTGGATGTAATGGTATACTGTTTTCTAAGGTTGTTGTTCTGTCTAGTAGCGCATGGGCCGGGCCATAGGAGGAGGCACGGTTGACGAGGTGGAGGCTGTTCGGATCAAGTCAGCGGGGAGCCTCCAGGGTATGTCACTACCCTGAGAAGACGACGGACAAATCCAGGCGGCAACGCCTGGGACAATACGTTGTCAGTGATGTAGGGAGAGAGTACAGGGCGAGCAGGTGGGGGCAAGGGCGAGCACATGCCTTGAGAGAAGGGCGAGCACAAGGCATCGCCCCTACTATGGACGATGAAGGCGGTGCTTGCTTTGCTGGATCTCCCTATTACCTAACAATGAGAATAGAAAGGATACCCGACTCATGTGCGGTATCATTGGCTATGTCGGCCCGCAGGGGACCGATGTTACTACTATATTGCTTGATGGCCTGAGCAAACTTGAATATCGCGGCTATGACTCGGCGGGCATTGCCGTCCTCACTTCTACTGGTTCGCTTGAACTGCGCCGCCGCGCCGGTAAGATCGCCAATCTTGTTGCTTCCGTTGATAATGGCGCGCGCCCTGACGAGGGTTCGCTGGGCATTGGTCACACACGCTGGGCTACGCATGGACGACCCAATGATGTCAATGCTCATCCTCATCCAGACTGCACGGGTGTGCTGACCCTGGTCCACAATGGCATTATCGAGAACTATGCCGAGCTGCGCCAGGAACTGGCGAAGGAGGGGCATATCTTCAGCTCCGAAACGGATACCGAAATCCTTTCACACCTGATTGAACGCTTCTACTTCGGACAAGCTCAGCATGATCTCGAACAGTCGGTTCGGCTGGCTTTGCAGTCGGTCGTTGGTTCCTATGCTATTGCCGTGGTCAGTCGCGAGCAGCCTGATCTACTCATCGGGGCGCGCCTTGGCGGCGGTCCGCTGATCGTCGGTCTTGGCGAGAACGAGCAGTACCTGTCCTCGGATATTCCCGCCATTCTCAAACATACGCGCCGCGTGCTGGTGATGGAAGAGGGAGAAATGGTGACGCTGCGGCCCGCTGGCGCTTCCATTACCAGGATCGATGGTACGCCTGTTCAGCGCGAGCCACTGACCATCGATTGGGATGCCGAAGCGGCGGAAAAAGGCGGCTATCCCCATTTCGCGCTCAAAGAGATTTTTGAACAGCCAGATGCTATGCGGCGTGCTTTGCTTGGTCGCGTTCGCGATGGTCAACTGCACCTGGTTGAGCTAGAAAAAATGCAGCGGGCTGGCCTGCTGGACAACATTCAACGCATAGTTATTGTCGCCTGCGGCACCTCGTACCACGCCGGACTGATCGCTAAATACGCGATCGAGAAGTGGGCGCGCATTCCGGTGGAGGTGATTACGGCAGCAGAGTTCCGCTACTGCGACCCTATCGTCGGGCCGGAGACGCTGTGCATCGCGGTGACACAGTCGGGGGAGACGGCTGATACACTGGTGGGTATACGCCAGGCTCGCGAACATGGAGCTCCGGTTATCACGGTTACGAATGTGGTTGACAGCGCGATCACGCGCCTATCCGACGCGGTGCTCTACCTGCAAGCCGGCCCTGAGATCTGTGTTGTGGCGACAAAGACGTTTATCAGTTCGGTGACAGTGCTGTACCTGCTGGGTATGTGGTTGGGGCAGCAGCGTGGGAAGGTTACCACTGAGGAGATCAGGGAGTGGCTTGAGAAACTGGAACGCATTCCTGTGCAGATTCAGCAGGTACTCGACAGGGCTGCAAGTCACGAAGATGAAATTGCTCCTCTGGCGCAACGCATGTCGCGCTCGAGCAGCATGATCTTTATCGGGCGTGGGGTGGGCTATCCCACGGCCCTGGAGGGTGCGCTCAAGCTTAAGGAGATCTCTTATATCCA
>JBGQJX010000376.1:0-4428 GCA_041499255.1 Ktedonobacteraceae bacterium
AGGCGGTACTCAAATGTCTTCATAGTGAGATTTTAGCACCTTTTGACTATATAGTCAATGGCAAGGGCTGAAGCCACACACGCCTACCCACTGCCATTGAAACGGCGTGGCTTGCGGCGGGCTAAAGCCCTTCCCCGTCATCAACCTGGCACCAATCAAGTGTTCCAGGTTTTGATGTACAAATAAGAACTGTCTGATATATTCGTCGCAGTAAAAGCGGTCTCGGAGTGCAATATGGCGGATTTCATTGCTCAACTACATTATTTCAACCTCTTCCTGGTACTCGCTGCCAGTTTAGTTGCAGGTATCTGGGGACTCATACTCTTCTTTATGAAGAGAACCAGGACCATTTACAGGCCCTGGCGCATTACTCTCATTGTAACAGCTATCCTTGCCTTATTGCAGGGGCTATTTGGCGTCACACTCGTACTGCTTGGGCAAAAGCCGGGCACCGGCACTGACCTTTATTACTTGCACTATGTCTATGGCGGCATCGTGGCACTGGCCATTCCTGTGGCAATGACTTATGCAACCAGCGGAAAGAATCCACGGCGTGACGTCCTGATCTTCAGCATCGCGGCCCTTGTTCTCTTTGCCGCCGGTTTCCGCGCATGGATGACCGGCCCGCTTCAATGGCCATAACAAATAGTACAAGAACCGTCACATGAGCGTCCAGGAGATACTCCCCCACTGTTGGAGAAATTGATGCGAGCTTCTTTCATCCACATAGCAGATACACACCTCGGCTACGAACAATATGGCGTGCGCGAGCGTTTTAATGACTTTAGCCGCGTATTTTGGGATATCATGGACGAGGCAGTACACCGGCAAGTCGATTTTGTGGTCATTGCTGGAGACCTGTTTAATAAGCGTGCCATCGACGCTCAGACGCTCATCCACGCTATTGAAGGCTTAAAGAAGCTCAAAGAGCGCCATATTCCCGTCCTGGCAATCGAGGGCAATCACGACCGCAGCTACTACCGCGACGGTATTTCCTGGTTACAATTCTTGTGTCACCAGGAATATCTTATTCTCCTTGCTCCTTATATGCGCGATGGGGCGCCGGTACTGGGTCGTTGGCAGCCTGATACCATGCGCGGCTCGCACGTCGATTTAATTGGCGGGCGCTTGCGCGTCTACGGCCTCCCCTGGCAGGGAGCAGCCACTAATCGCAGCATGGAGGGGCTAGCCGAGGCCATGATCAGCGCTCGCGCCGAGGAAGAGGGCGCGCATATCGAGTATCGTCTCCTGATGATGCATACCGGCGTTGAGGGCATTGTTCCGCGCGTCCAGGGTTTACCAGCTATGTCACAGTTCCAACCGCTGCGCTCCCACGTAGATTACCTGGCGCTGGGCCATGTTCATAAGCCCTACGAATTTGATGGCTGGATGTATAACCCTGGCTCGACCGAGACCTGCGGGGCAGAGGAATCAGCCTGGGAGGACCGCGGCTACTATTTCGTCGAAATCGACACAGACGATCCGGAGCGCGTGATCGATCCCAATAAGGCAGCATGCCTTCACCGTGCAACGCACCTGGTCAGCAATCGCCGTCCATTCGTGCGTCACGAGTTGCGCGTCGACGGCTTGACCGAGCCAAATGCGCTCTATGCTCGCCTGGAAGACTACTGCCAGCGCGAGGGACACAAACACCAGCACGACTCTCTGCGACCTCTCGTCCAGGTACAACTCA
Organism: Ktedonobacteraceae bacterium; assembly: GCA_041499255.1. GTDB lineage: Bacteria > Chloroflexota > Ktedonobacteria > Ktedonobacterales > Ktedonobacteraceae > UBA11361. The sequence continues at coordinate 1,694 of JBGQJX010000376.1, forward strand.
TTGGCACGCTGAACTTTGATGCTGGCTCTCTCGACGTGGCCCATATGGAAGAGATAATCAACAGCTATTTCCGTCCCCTCTATGTGCGCGTCGATAATAATACGAACGACCAGGACTATATCCCCGAAGGTGGCGACATCGATGGGCGGGACCGCTCAGCCTGGCACGAATTAGAGCGCCGCATCTTTGAAGATCTGGTCAGTCGCGATAATCGCTACCTGCCGGCAAAAGAACAATGGAGCGTGGTACTCTCCGACTTGAAAAAAATGGCGCTAGAGAAGGAAGATCCAGCAACAATTGCCCAGTACCTTCGCGATAAACGCTTCGAGTTGCTGGGAATATAATATATGCAATCAGACACAGATGCTCAACAAGACCCCCGTTTTAGCTTGCAGATCCCCTGGTGGAGTGACCTCGACGCTGCAACTCGCGCTATGTTGGAACTGCCAGATATCACATCACTACCGGCAAAAACCGTAGATGTCCTGGTAATAGGCGGTGGTGTGGCAGGCCTGAGTGCCGCATTGAGTGCGTGCAAAGCGGGAGCGCAGGTGCTGGTGCTGGAAGCAGCTCCCATGCTGGGATGGGGCGCCACCGGGCGCAACGCAGGAATATTGAGTGCTGGCATTAACATGCACCTCACAGACCTGGACCCTGCTGGACCCGAGGCCGCCTTCTGGCCCGCAACTACCCGTTTGCTCCTCTCGCTTGTAAACGAAGCCGCTCGACCTGGCGCTATCCTCTCAGCTCGTTTAACAGGAGCGCTGAGTCTAGCAGAAAGCGTCCACGCGGCACGTAAACTGGCACGCGAGGCACGGGCGCGCCAGGCAGTTGGATTACGTGCGGAAATGTGGACACCCGCCCGGGTAACCGAGCTGACACAGGGACATCTCAGTACAGAATCGGTAGAGGGCGCGCTCTGGTTGCCCGATGAGGGGCGTATACACCCACTGACCCTACTGGCGCACCTGGCGCGAGAGGCACGATCAGAGGGCATTGTCATTGCTGGACGCGCACGTGTAGATGCCTACCATGAAATATCGGGGAAAATGGAGAGCAACTACTGGCAAGTCAGCCTCTCCAACGGCCCGATCATCACCGCTCGCGGACTTATTCGCGCGGTCGGACCAACTGCGCAGCCAAACCAGCGTATCTACGCGCTGGCCTTCGCTGTTGATCTCCCGAACAGCTTCCCACTTTTCTGGGATGCCTCCCCTTATACATACGCCGACTTCAGGCCAGGCAATGGACGCCTCACCGTCAGCGGTGGACGCTATGGCAAAGCCGGCGTCGTTCGCCGGGACGCCACCTATCACAAACGGCTGGCCGATGCCGCTCGCCATTGGCTGCCAGAACTCGAAGGCAAAGAGCCAGCTTATGCCTGGGGAGTAGACCTGGCAGTATCCGCGGACATGATACCAACACTGCATAACATTGGGAACGCAGTTCCTGGATACGCCATCGAAGGTCTGGGCGCTCTCGGCGTCCTGCCAGGCATAGTGCTCGGACAACAAGCCGGCAAACAAATAGCAACTACCTTGTCCTATTAAGCAAAGTCCTTATACATATTTGCTTCTTCCTTGACATACACCTCATCCTGACTATACAATACACAGTAGTTAAGTTTGTTGATAGAATAAGTCGACTTTATTTGATCGGACTTATTCACAGGGAATTATTGGGACAAAGAAGTCCTTCTGTTGCTCGAGAAGGAGATCTATATCGTGGCAGCCAGTTCATCCTCCACCACAACGAGTATCCCTCGTGTTGATACTCACCTGGCCAAATTTACGCAAGCTTGTGTTGTGCTACTCACCGGCCTGGCCTTTCTCTTGAACCAGCCCATCATCGTGGCCATTACAGCAGTATTGATGGTCATTAGCGCGTTGGCCCCATCTGCCAGCCCATTCCGTCTGGTCTATCAGGGTGTCGTACTTCCCCTGCGCATATTGAAGCCGCGCATTGTCGAGGATGACCCCGCTCCACACCGCTTCGCTCAGGGTGTCGGCGCGACATTTCTTATTGCCGCGACACTTGTCTTTTACCTCCTCAGGGCTACACCTGTTGGTTGGGCACTCGACCTGATCGTCTTTGTGCTGGCGGGTATCAATCTGACCATTGGATTCTGCGCCGGCTGCTTTGTCTACTATCACCTTGGGCGCATCGGACTCTTGCCGCGCGTACGCTACGAAGGTAGCTTTCACTGGCGAGGTGTGTGAGCGCGATGCCAGATACTCTTATACGCTCAGGCGTACTCATCCTGTTAGGTCTGGTAGCCTGGCTGCTCGTCTGGTCAGGGCGACAATTTGCCGAAACACAGCGCCGTCGCGTACTGACCGCTCCACCGCAGCCAGCGTTCGCAGCAGAAGAACACCAGGCAACGCTCAATGGCCTTTCGCTTGTACGTATTCTGGCCTTCAGTAGCGACGATTGTAGCCAGTGTCACCGACTCCAGACGCCTGCTCTCCAACGTGTAGTGCAGACCTACGGGGAACAGATCTCTATCGTTGAGATCGATGCGCCAAATGAGCCTGAACTGGCACAACGTTACCGCGTGCTTACCGTGCCAACCACTGTGGTGCTTGACGCTGCAGGTCGTGCGCGAGCGGTCAATTATGGTTTCGCCAATAGCAAGAAATTGTCCGAACAAGTGGCAGAAGTGTTAGGGTAGGAAGAGAGAAAACAAGGAGGCGGAGAAGAAGTTCCGCCTCCTTGTTTTCTCTCTTCCTGGCTAT
>JBGQJX010000377.1:0-4404 GCA_041499255.1 Ktedonobacteraceae bacterium
GTCCAGGTCAAGCTTACAGTTACGCCATTGCCAACCATAATTCCTCAACCAACCGGAACGCCAACACCTACCATGCTGGCCCGATCCCAACAATCATGACATGAGGGGCAAGATAGTTATATATAACTGGAGAGGCTCGTAGAGGACGACCCGGCAATCCGGGACAAGGTGTTTCACAATAATTGGCGAAATGTTGACTATATAGTGACGACTCCGCAGATGCTGACCGATATGCAGAGGGAACATATGACACTAGTGGAGACAGCGACGTATCATTCTACCCTAATAGCATACTTTGATACGGGGGGGTGGCGTGTAGAAATTCGCGAGGTAAACAAATTAGAGGTTCTTCATTTCGGAGTTGGATCAGTTCTTCTGCTGGCATCATATTGCTACTATACTTATTTTGGCGTTACCTGGCAAGCCCTGCAGGATTCCCCAAAAATGTCAAGGATACGAAAGTACTCTTCCCCGATACGTTCGCAACTTGTCTCCTCCTACGCACTTCTCTAAACTACTAAATAGAGCCTGGTTCTCTATTAACAACATAGTAAGGAAGAACATGCTAAATAAAGGAGAATCACTATCCTAACGGCTCCCATCGTCGATGCCAATACCGACGGACAATTCGAGGTTATGCGCTACGCTGAGTGGCTGACTGCCGAGGCTAAGCGCAATAACAACGGCAGCTTCCAGGAGGAAAGCAAAAAGTATGCCGAGGATGCCTTAAGAACTATCACCGTTAAAGGCCAGGAATTTCGTCCTTTCGCCCCTTTTCGGCATGCACTCTCTGCGTCCAAAACTCTGACGCGCGGGCAAGCCGTGATCCTGAGCTTAATTATGCTCGGGTGTGTGCTCAGCCTGCGGTTCTATGGTATGAAGCTGGTCATTGTGATTATTGCCGTGACTACCTTGCTGTACTTTAGCTCTCTACTCCTGGACTTCTTGCTAATCATGCTGGCACTCAACCAGTCAACGGAAGAACAAATCGGCGATGCGATCGTACACGCGCTTGCTGATGCGGACTGGCCACAGTATACGATCCTCTGCCCACTCTACCGTGAGGCCGAGGTGGTGCCCCAATTTGTGCAAGCAATGCAGGCGCTGGACTACCCGGCTGACAAGTTGCAGATTCTCTTCCTCACTGAGGAAGACGATGCGGAGACACGCAAAGCCATCGAAGCGATGCACCTGCCACAACATTTCAGCATCGTGACAGTGCCTGATGGTCAGCCGCGTACAAAGCCTCGTGCATGTAATTTTGGATTATTGCAGGCTACGGGGGATTATGTGGTCATCTACGATGCAGAGGATATCCCCGATCCCCTACAACTCAAGAAAGCCGTTCTGGCGTTTGCGAATCATGACTCAGATGTGGCCTGTGTGCAAGCCAAGCTGAACTACTACAATAGCAAACAGAACCTGCTGACGCGCTGGTTCACCGTGGAGTATTGCTTGTGGTTTGATCTGATGCTTCCGGGGATGCAACAGACGAAGTTGCCGCTGCCGCTTGGAGGCACGTCAAATCATTTTCGTATGGAGATGCTGCGTAGGATAGGTGCGTGGGACCCCTTCAACGTTACTGAGGATTGCGACCTGGGTCTGCGTCTGGCCCGCTCCGGCCTTAAGACTATCGTGCTGGATTCGACGACGTATGAGGAGGCGAACTCGCAGGTGAAGAACTGGATACGACAGCGGTCACGCTGGATCAAGGGTTACCTGCTAACATACCTGGTGTATATGCGCGAGCCTCTGCGCTATTTGCGCCAAGGACGTCTGCGTGAGTTTCTCTCACTGCAAATGGTGATAGGTGGCAAGACGGCGGTGTTGTTCGTGAATCCCTTGATGTGGGCACTGCTGGCGATCTATATCCTGTTCCGACCGATCGTTGGCGATGTGTATCATACATTGTTCCCAGCGCCTGTCCTCTATATGGGCACGCTCTGTCTCATCTTTGGTAACTTCTTATATATCTACTCCCACCTCGTTGGTTGCATGAAGTGTAGTCGGTATAGCTTGATCAAGTGGGCGTTGTCTATTCCCATCTACTGGGTGATGATGAGCATAGCAGCATTCATGGCGCTTTACCAGCTCATCTTCAAACCGCATTACTGGGAGAAGACTAAGCACGGCTTGCACCTGCATTCGTCTCGCGCGTCCTCCGCTAGCACAACTGTGGAACAGGAACCCAATTCGGTGGCGACCATGCAATCACCTGCCTTCACAAGCACAAAAGGTGTACCCCCGCTATTGCCTGCGCCTCGCGCGTCCTCCGCTAGCACAGCCTACCATGGACGGTCGGCCTGGTGGACTATGATAATATTGCCTGCGTCTCCCTCGTTCTCCGCTAGCACAACGGAGGAAGAGGATCTCGAGGTGATCGAAAAATTACCTACCGTCAGAAGAGCTCAGCGTCTATTCGTGCATTATCTAAAACGCTTGCCATTGCAACAATGGCTCAAAGACCCCTGGCTGATAACCACGCTCGTCATCGCGTGTATTGCTAGCATCACCTCCTGCTGGTATTCTTTCCAACATCACCAAATATTGCTCTTTGAAGATGCTTTCTCACATATGGCGATTGCTCGACGAATCTTCGACAGTCTGACTCCAGGTCTTGCTCAAATTGGCGGTAATTGGCTCCCTTTGCCGCACCTCCTGATGCTGCCTTTCATTTGGAATGACCATCTGTGGCGGACAGGGTTGGCAGGAAGCTTTCCGTCGATGGCATGCTATCTCGTCACTACGGTCTATCTCTACCTTGCAGCTCGGCGGTTGACGCGGAAGAGTCTTGCTAGTTTTGTCGGTGCTCTCGTTTTTATCTTGAATCCTAACGTCTTGTATCTGCAAACGACGCCACTGAGCGAATTGGTGTGCATTGCAACAATGACGATGACCAGCTACTACTTTCTGGCATGGGCGCAGGATGACCATCCCAAATACCTGATCTTTGCAGCCGGAAGCACCTGTCTTGCGACACTCGCGCGTTACGATGGCTGGATCTTGTTCCCTTCCCTGCTTGTCTTCATTGTAATTATTGGGTGGATCAGGCATAAACAGTGGGTACAGATCGAGGGAAACCTCATCGTTTTCGGAGTACTCAGCGGCCTGGGGATAGGACTGTGGTTGCTCTGGTGTGCGATGATTTTCGGTGATCCACTTTACTTTCAGCGCGGACAGTATTCGGCACAGGCACAGACAGCCGTGTTTCTTCAAACGCATACGCTGGAGACCTATCATAACCTCTTTCAGTCGTTCCGCTACTATACATGGCTCTGTATAGATACGGTAGGACCGATTCTTTTCCTTCTGGCAGCCTTATCTATCGTTGTTTTTGTCTCTCGAAGACGGTTAGCGCCAGAAACGTTTGCTGTATTAGCGTTCCTGATGCCTTTCTGTTTTTATGTAGTATCACTGTATAGTGGTCAAGCAAACATATATGTCCCTCAGGTCATCGCAGCCAATGCCTCAAACCAAATATTCAATGTGCGTTTTGGAACCGAGATGGTTGCACCGGTCGCACTCTTGCTAGCGATGCTTGCCGGGCAGTGGTCTCCGAAGACATTTAAGCGACTTTGGGCTCCCATAGGGTCGTGTTTCCTCGTAGGAGTGATCGTTCTACAAACGATACTGGTTGTTAATGGAGGCATCATCACCCTACAAGATGGTCAGTATGGAGGATCTTGTGCTTTTGCACATCCGATCAATGCTTACCTGGCGCAACACTATGCAGGAGGAAGAATACTCGAAAACATCTTCTCCTCCAAGATAGATGGAACAGAAGCGGGAGTTGAGCTCAAGGATATCATTTCCGAAAGCTCAGGCGAGTTGTGGAAGGAAGCTCTGAATGATCCAGCATCGATGGTGGACTGGATCATCGTGCGTCCAGGATTGACCATTGATCCCATAGTAACGCACATTGATCTGCAGAGTCCTGCATTTCTGTCCCGATTTACTCTCGTCGATCACGAGCAGGATGGTATCAGCCTGTATCACCGTAATGGGCTGCCTCCCTTGCCAACACGACCTCTCCCTGCTGGTTTTCTTACTGAGCACAGTCTCTGCAGCAGAGGACAATAGTGGTTTGTTACCGCTCATTTGATAAAAAGAGCTTGACAGGGCAGAGTAACTCATCCATGCCACTCGGCCTCAGAAGCCTTTTCGTACAGCCTCTAGTGTATAATCAAGAAAGCAATTCGGTAATGGGGTTGTAGGGGCTTCGCCCCTTGCCAGGGGAACGGAGGTGTCTCCCGAAAATCTCCCCTTTTTATGCACCTGGAGCATAATGAGAAAAACATTCGTACAAACTGTGGTAGGTAAAAAATACTTAATCTTGCTGTTTGTTCTCCTTTCGACCGTAGCGTCCTTTTTGATATTCTACAATCCACAACATCAACCACAATA
>JBGQJX010000378.1:0-4401 GCA_041499255.1 Ktedonobacteraceae bacterium
AAGTTTACCGTTACTGCCGATGACGGTGTGCGGTTGTTTTTCGATGGCGCGCCAATTATCGATCACTGGGTAAATCAAGCGGCTACCACGTACACCCGGGCAATATCGGTTACTCAAGGTACTCACTCGATTACTATGGAGTATTATGAGAACACCGAAGTAGCCACTGCGAAATTTAGTTTTCAGCTAATCAGCAGTTAGCCTGGCAGTTTCTGCGCTAAAACACGGGCTGCGTCTCTCTCTTGCCTGTGCGCCGCCTGCCGCGGCGCCAGGCCAGCCCTCACACTTCTTGTTCTTTTTAAAGCCCTGCATAGAGATGGCTCATACCTTTGTCGCCTCTTTATCCCTGTGCTATAATCAATGCAGAATTCTCTTACCTTCATGACAATAACGCAGGCTACGATTTGGAGGAATGGCGCGTGTCGACACCGATCAATAGTGCTTATTTATATGCCGCAATATTATTTGTCGCCGGATTTGCATTTGTTATGCTGGCGATGTTTGTCGCAAATCTGATTGCTCCCCACAGCAGAACCAAAGAGAAGCTCCAAACCTATGAATCGGGTGAGACGCCCATCGGCAGCGCCTGGGTGCAGTACCCGCTGGGATTCTATATATTTGCCTTGCTCTTTGTGGCTTTTGATGTAGATATCGTCTTCATCATTTCCTGGGCAGTTATTTTCAAGCAGTTGGGTTTCTTTGGATTTTTTGAGATTTTCTTCTTCATCGTTGTGCTTGCCCTCGGGCTGGTGTACGCATGGCGCAAGGGAGTGACTCGATGGATTTAGTACCACGTTCGAAAAGTATCGGCGCCCCGACTGAGACACGGGGATACCGGGATCAGAATGCCGCGCTGGCGCGTGACCTGGCGCCGATTGCGCAAATTACGGGCCAGGCCGTTGCGCCGAAAACGCAGCAAGGCGATTTTCTTGGCCTGGAGATTGACCGGACGCACCTGGTGGGCGTTTGCCGCTTCTTGCGCGACCAACTGGGTTTTGACCTGTTGAGCTGTATATCCGGCGTCGATATGCTGGATCACCTGGAAACGGTGTATCATGCGCGCTCGACCACGCGCGGCCAGTTACTGCAACTGAAGGTGCGCCTGGATCACGAGAAGCCAGAAGTGGATAGCGTTGTTTCTGTGTGGCAGACTGCGAACTGGTTGGAGCGCGAGACCTATGATCTCTTTGGCATTCACTTCGCCGGACATCCAGACTTGAGACGGATGCTGCTGGATGACGACTTTGAGGGATACCCGCTGCTCAAGAGCTTCCACCAGGTTCCCAATACGGTAAAGGATCGCGCTACGACCCAGGTCGATCCCAACCTGGCGGTCTCTGGCAAATATCAGCAGAGAGGCGTTGAGCATGTCGTGCAGAAGAAACTTGGGCAGGGCATGCAGGAGCGATTGCATCCTGGAACGCCGACCTTTGGACACTCCTTCGAGGGGCACGAGGAGGAAACGGTACCGGAGGATTTCTACGCGGGTGGGAAGAATATTTTGGGGCATGATGTAAAAGAGGACAAGAACGATGCCAAAAAGCAGGAAACGTAAGAGGGGATCGGCGAGTAAGAGCGCACAGAATGCTCCTGCTACCACAAATAGCAGTATGAATACTCCGAAAACGGGGAAAACAAGCTCCAACAATCGCGCAGCGCGGTCGCCAGCGGCCCGCGGGTCGCAGAGCCTGATCTGGCCTGTGATGGTGGCGCTGGGCTGTTGGGGGATGGCCTTCTCCTTTTTTGTTTTTTCAAAAGATCCCAATCATGTTTTGTTTGCCGGTCTGGCAGCGTTGATGGCGTTAATGTGGACGTTTAGTGTTGGGATGCGCATTCGCAAATTGCTGTTATTGAGACAAAGATGAGTCGTGGGGGATAGTCCCACGGTGGGTTCACATAGGGCACCCCAAGGGATGCCCCTACTGGAGAGACATGCGAGATAGGGCACCCCAAGGGATGCCCCTACTGATTGACAAGAGGTAGCCCATGGCGATAAATCAAGATACAAATGCACGTCTGATGGAAGATATAGGACCCGAGGGCATTCAATCGCAGGAGATGCTGTTGAATATGGGGCCACAGCACCCCAGTACGCACGGCGTCTTGCGACTGGTGCTCAAGCTTGAGGGTGAGACGGTGGTGGACTGTACCCCGGTAATTGGGTATTTGCACCGGGGCATAGAGAAAATCCTGGAGAATCGCCCGGTGATGGGGGGTATCCGCTATATGGATAATGCGGATTATCTTTCCCCTTTGCTCAACGAGATTGCCTATGCAGGGGCCGTCGAACAATTGATGGGTATGGAACCGCCGAGGCGGGCACAGTATATTCGCCTGCTGACCGGAGAGATGCAGCGTATTGCCAGCCATCTCGTCGCGGTCGGTACGTATCTTGTGGACCTGGGAGCATTTACCCCTGTCTTGTGGACATTCCGCGACCGCGAAGGTATCCTTTCACTCTTTGAGGCCCTGTGTGGGAGCCGCTTCAATGTGAACTATTTGCGCGTTGGCGGCGTGCTGCACGATTTTCCCAAGGGCTGGCTCAAGGCGTGCGAGACCTACTTTGATCAGTTCGAAAAGAACATGGTTGAGCTGGAAGTGTTGATCACGGGGAATGAGATTTTCGAGTCGCGTACGCAGGGGGTCGGCTATGTAGACCCACAGCAGGCTATAGCCTACGGGCTGACGGGTCCGATGCTGCGCGCCTCGGGGGTTAATTGGGACCTGCGCGTCAATCGCCCGTACATGGCCTACCGCGAAGTGCCGGTGAACGTGCAGGTGCGGCAGGAAGGTGATTGCTACGCGCGCTACAAAGTGCGTATCCAGGAGATATGGGAGAGTATTCGCCTCTGCCGGGTAGCGATGGACAAGATGCCGGGCGGGTCTATTGGCACACGAACGCCTATAGCGCTGCGTCCCCCGCGCGGTGAGACCTACTTCGCTATCGAGGGCAGCAAGGGCGAACTGGGGGTGTACTTTATCAGCGATGGCAGCGAATATCCCTGGCGCGCCAAGTTGCGCGGACCGTCCTTTGTCAACTTACAAATTCTCCCTGAGTTGCTGCGCGGCCATAAAATGAGCGACGTCGTAGCGATTATAGGGAGCCTGGATATTGTGCTGGGAGAGGTTGATCGCTGATCCAGGGAGAAGATCTTTTTGTAATTGGAGTTATCTTATGTATTTCTCGATTGTACTGGGTGACGATATTTGGAGCCAGCTAGGAGGGTTCATTTTCTCCTGGCAGTTTCTGCAATTCCTGGTGGCTTTCATCTCTTTCTTCGGCTTTATCCTGGTGGGCGCAATGATCCTGGTTCTGGCTGAACGCAAGGTCATGGGGTGGATGCAGGATCGCCTGGGGCCGATCCACACGGGCCCCCAGGGGCTTTTACAGACGGTCGCTGATGTTGGGAAACTGCTTTTGAAGGAAGATATTCATGCCGCGAAGACTGACAAGGCGCTGTTTATCTTTGCTCCATCTGTCTTCCTGGCGCCGATCATCGCGGCCTTCGCAGTGATTCCTTTCTCGCCTTACGTGGGTTTACCAGGCATCATCATTGCCACCGGAATTGTGTATTACGTCGCTATGAGTTCGATTGACGTGATCGGCGTGATCATGGCGGGTTGGGGTTCCAACAACAAGTACTCTTTGATGGGTGGGCTGCGTTCGGCGGCGCAGATGATCTCCTACGAGCTGCCGCTGGTGCTGGCGCTCGCCGGGGTGGTGATGTTAACGAGCGCGCTGGCGGGTACAGGAGGTTATCCAGGTAAAGCGGGAATCGGCACGATCGCCATCAGTCAAATTCAGGATTTTCAGAATGTATGGCATGTGACGGGAATCGGCATCCTGGATTTCCTCTTCCAGGGTTTTACGCCGTGGGCATGGTTCATTCTGATTCAGCCGCTGATGCTGGTTATCTACTACACCTGTGGATTGGCCGAGACGAATCGCGCTCCCTTTGATCTGCCAGAGGCGGAGTCAGAGTTGGTGGCTGGTTATCTGACGGAATATAGCGGTCTGCGCTGGGCGTTCTTTTTCCTCGGCGAATACGGCAATATGATAATTGTTTCGGCGATTACGACGTATTTGTTCCTGGGTGGTTGGAGTGGCCCCGGCGTGGCATACCTGACCGGCCTGGGTAATATCGGTTGGGGATTGCTCGGCAACCTGTTGGGCGTAGCCTACTTCGTTACCAAGATCTTCTTGCTCTGCTTTGTCTTCATCTGGGTGCGCAGTACGCTGCCGCGCTTGCGCGCCGACCAGTTGATGCAGTTTGCCTGGCTGATTTTGATTCCGATCACGCTGTTCAATATCCTGCTGACGGGTTTGATTTACCTGGTGGTGAACAGCCTGAGCCTGGGAAGTTCAACGAGTTTTGTTTTCCTGGTGGTGACGGCCATTTG
>JBGQJX010000379.1:0-4393 GCA_041499255.1 Ktedonobacteraceae bacterium
ATATACCATGCATTTATATCTACCGACATTTCAATAGAGGAGCGTATTCATGTCGCAGGAAATCCATCCCACGTATGTACTCAAACCGCACTCAATCTGGCAAGACGGACAGCAACCACAGCCGTGCGCAGTCGTCATCTTCGGCGCTACCGGAGATCTTACCCAACGAAAGCTGTTGCCCACGCTGGCACACCTTTTCCGCGATCACCCCCTTCCGCAGGGCTTCTCGATAGTTGCCTTTGCGCGTCGCCCCATGAGTGACGACCAATGGCGCGCTATGGCGCTTGATTCCATCAACAAATATATGCCAGCAAACGACCGCCTGGATGGCGAGGCGCAACATGCCTTTGCCCAACGCATGCATTATTGCCAGTCTGACTTTAATGACCGCGCGGGGTTTCAAAAACTCGCCGACCTGCTGGACACGCTCGACCGTGAGAAGGGCACGCGGGGAAATCGCCTTTTCTACCTGGCCACGCCCCCAACCACTGATTCTGAAATCATCTTTCAACTCGGGGGAGCGGGGTTAGCGCATGCCTCAAGTTATAACGGTGATGAAGAGACGTGGACACGCATCGTGATCGAAAAGCCCTTTGGACGCGACCTGGCCTCCGCCCAAAAACTCAATCGCGAAATAGCCCGCGTCTTTCGTGAAAATCAAACATACCGCATCGATCATTATATGGGCAAAGAGACGGTGCAAAACCTTCTCGCGTTCCGCTTCGCCAACGGGATATTCGAGCCTCTCTGGAATCAGAAATATATCGATCATGTACAGGTTGTCGTCGCAGAGAGCCTTGGCATAGGTTCCCGAGCCGAATACTACGAGCAATCCGGGGCGATTCGCGACATGGTACAGAACCACATTATGCAGGTCTTATGCCTTACATGTATGGAAGCCCCTGTCTCCTTTGACGCTGATGCTATCCGCGACGAAAAAGTCAAAGTTATACGCGCTATCCCACCCCTTTCGCCTGAAGATGTGGCTAATCGAACCGCGCGCGGGCAATATATTGAAGGAGCGATCAATGGACAGGTGCAGGTGGGCTACAAAGAAGAAAATGGTGTCTCTCCTGACTCTGTGACCGAGACCTACGTCGCCTTAAAGCTGTTCATCGAGAACTGGCGCTGGGCAGGCGTTCCCTTCTATGTTCGTACCGGTAAGTCACTCCCTCACCGCAGTACAGAGGTGACCATCCAGTTTAAACGCGTACCACACATGCTCTACAAACCAACTGAAACAAAGGGATTGGTTCCCAACCGTTTGACCATACGCATTCAACCGGATGAAGGCATATCGCTAAAGTTCGCCGCTAAAATTCCTGGCGCTGCGCGCAATCTCAGTGACGTAGATATGAATTTCTCCTATAGCGAGGCCTTCGGTATCGAACCCCCTGAAGCATACGAGCGCCTGCTCGCTGATTGCATGGTCGGCGATTCAACGTTGTTTATCCGCCGCGACGAGGTTGAAGCTTCCTGGCGCATAGTAGATAGTATCACGAATGCATGGGCAAATATGCCTGCAACTACCGTTTATCCCTACATGGCAGGAACCTGGGGCCCCCCAGAAGCCGATGCGCTCATCCAGAGCGATGGACACGAGTGGGATAATCCCTAATCTGTCTGAAGAGAGAAAAAGCATCATGGTGCTTTTTCTCTCTTCAGACAGATCTTCACTGCATCAAGTCTTCCATTTGTGACAGGTGCGACTCAAAAAGCTGCAAGGCCTGCTGCACTGGTTGCGGAGAGGTCATGTCTACTCCTGCCTTCTTCAGCAACTCAATACTATAATCCGAGGAGCCACTGCTGAGGAACTTCAGATAGCGTTCTACCGCCGGCTTTCCTTCGTGCAGGATCTGTTGTACAAGAGCGGATGCAGCGGAGATACCAGTAGAATACTGATAGACATAGAAACTGCTATAGAAGTGGGGTATACGCGCCCACTCTATATCAATCAGTTCATCAATGAACGTTTCCCCCCCATAATACTTTTCGTTGAGAGCGTGATAGAGCGCACTCAGGGTATCCGTCGTTAATGGTTCGCCATGTTCCGCCCGGTTATGAATCTGCTGTTCAAACTCCGCGAACATTGTCTGGCGAAAGAGCGTCCCACGGAATCCCTCCAGTGAGTGGTTCAAAATAGCCAGCCGCAAAGCGCGGTCAGGGGTTGCCTTCAACAGGTGCTCTGTCAGCAGTCCCTCGTTCAGCGTGGAGGCAACTTCAGCCACAAAGATGGTATAGTCACCATACTGATAGGGCTGATACTTGCGCGTATGATACGAGTGCATCGAATGCCCCAGTTCATGCACCAGTGTATACATGCTATCGCGGTTATTCTGGTAATTCAAAAGAATGAAGGGCTGCGTCCCATACGCTCCGCCGCTATACGCGCCGCCGCGTTTGCCATGTGTCTCATAGACATCGATCCAGCGTTGCGCCAAACCCTGCTTAAGCACGCTAATATAGGTTTCCCCTAAAGGCTCTAGCGCTTTTACAACGGTATCGCACGCCTGCTGATAACTGATTTCTTCTCGCGTTTCCTCGACAATCGGAACATAAAGATCGTACATATGCAGTTGATCAAGCTGTAGAACGCGTTTGCGCAGCTTGAGGTAGCGGTTGAGGAGCGGAATATGCTCGCTGACAGTCTCTACCAGGTTGTCGTACACGCTCACTGGAATGTTATACCGCGCGAGAGCATGTTCACGGCATGAGCTATATTTGCGCTGTGCTGTATAAAAAATGTCAGCTTTCACTTGCGCTGCCAGCGTCGATGCAATAGTATTGCGCTGCTTCAAGAATGTATTATGTAAACCCTCGAAGGCATCCTTGCGCACCTGCCTATTTGTGCTCCGGATAAACAACTGGTAGTTCCCTTTTGTCAGTTCCGCCTCCTCGCCTTCCTCGTTTTTAATGGTGGGAAGCTTGAGATCGGCATTGTCAATCATGGTGAAGACACTACCAGGGCCTTCCGCCATTTCACCTGCCGCTGCCAGTACTGCTTCAATTTCAGCAGAACGGATATGCGCTCGCTTGCGATTTAAGTCGTGCAACTGCTGCCCATAGATCGCCAGACCTGGGGTCTCTTTCACGAACTGGTCGAGCGTAGCTTGGGGGAGCATCAGTATTTCTGGTTCAATGTACGAGGAAACTGTAGAGGTACGTACATAGAGTTGCATAGCCCTGTCGGCCATTCCCTGGTATGTGCTATTGGTTGTATCCTCATCTTTATGCATTGAAGCATAGACATACAGGCGCTCAAGCTCCTCGTACATTTCATCGCGCTTTTGTAAGACCGCCAGCAATGCCTGCCCGCTCTGGGCTAGTGTCCCTGCCAGCGCCTCCAGTTCAGGCAAGCGCTGTTGCAGGGCCTGATAATCGCGCTCCCAGTCATCATTTGTAGGGAAAACACTTTCGAGATTCCATGTAGACTCCACAGGAATCTCTTCTCTCTTCTTCAATGTCTGCAATATTTGACTCCTTAACGGTAGGGTTATTCCTCTAGTAAATCTTCCCGATCGCCCCATTTTTCAAGGAAGCGATAGAAGTTCCTCTTCGTCAACCTGGTCCGTTCCGCATCAGACAAATCGGCGTATTGCAGAACTGGATAACAGGTCACAGGCAAGTCTGGCGTTACAACGACCATTGCTCCGCTATTGCGTACTGCGAAGTTAAAGTCAATGTCCATATAGTAGGGGAAGCGGTAACCCTCATCGAAGAGACCGACCTTCTTGAGCAGCTTCCGCCTGAAAGCCATACAGAGTTTGTCAACCACCTCAACCTTCGAGCCCTGGCCCTCCTCAAAATGGCGCAGATCATCGGTACGCAAACCGTGCAGTCCGGTAATCCCGATTTCCTCATTCGCCAACGCCTTTGCCAGTGGAGTGAAAACATCGCCAGTTAACTCAACGCTGCTGTCAAGCAAGAGAATATAGCGCCCGCGACTCTGCTTCAGGCCAATGTTCCGCGCCTCCCCCTCACCCATTGTGCGGCTGACACGTAAGACATGCAAGCGCCCATCAACGTGTTGCCTTGTCGCAGCCCAGATACTCAATTCATCCTGTGAAGCATTATCTACCAGGATGATCTCAATGTCGTTACTGCCTGCAAAACGCTGGACGCTCTCCAAACAGCGCTGTATTTGCTCAAAGCTATTGTGAGCCAGGATATTGACTGAAAACAAACAGGTATCAGCTTCATCAAGCAGCGAAGGTAACTGGCGCGCCGTGCGGTAGGTGTTTCCATCCACCTCAATGCTTGGAAGAATGATTAAATGCGCTCCATGAGGATTATCTTTAATAGCATAGCCGGCCTCCTCAATCTGTCGTTTCAGGACATCCGCCCGGTCATACTGACCTTTTCTACGTAACATATCACGCTCATGAGAGAGCGC
>JBGQJX010000380.1:0-4382 GCA_041499255.1 Ktedonobacteraceae bacterium
CTCTGCCAGGCGCATCATCTCGCGGGCATAATATTCCATGAAGTCGATGGCCTCGGCGGTGTCGCCATCGGCCTCGGCCCAGCTTTTGCCGACCTCGTAGATCATCCAGGCATTGAAATTAAAACGGCGCTGGCGCATGAGGTCGGCAGCCGCGAAGAGGTAGGCTACTCGTTCTTCCGCAGGCACCTTTTTCCAGCTTTCAAAAGCTGTTGCGGCAGCCTGCACGGCTTCGTTGGCCTGTTCAACGGTGGCACGTGAAAAATAGCCGATGACCTGGTCGGGTTGGGAGGGATTGACGGAGGCGAATGTATCCTCGTTCATAATCTTCTTGCCGCCGATTACGAGTGGGTGTTTGCGTCCCAACTCGCTCCTGACCTGTTCCAGGGCTTCTATCTGGGCCTTGCGGTTCTCTTCTTTACTAAAGTCGGTAAAGGGCTGGTTTTTGAACGGCGTCTGCGCGCGTGCTGCTGCGCTTTCGATGGTATTCTTCATCAAGTACACTCCTTGAAAACACTGCGTTGTGTAGGACAATTGCTTTCTCTCATTGTATCTCATAAGAAAGTGGCGCGGTAAGGGTGGGCGTTCAAAAAGTCGCCAGGTTTGAGAAGGATTTCCAAGAATGCGCGCTAATTTGGGAAAATAGCGCGCATGATGCGCACTAATTTTCAGAATGCATGAGCTCCCGAGAGAGAAGGATTTTCGAGAATGCGCGCGAATTTGGGGTAAGTAGCGCGTAACTTGCTCGGTTTTTTTCAAAGTATGTAAGCTCCCTTTGAGGTGAGTGTTCTTGTTGTTCTATTCCAAATTATCCTGGTTGAATCGGTACTATTTGGAAGTGGAGCTTTAGCGCGAGTTTTACCTGAAGCCATCAAGGAAGTTCCCACCTCTTGAGCGAAGGGCGGTCTAGTCGGAAGGGGCTGAGAGCAGACGGGAGATACCCATTAGTTACTGCTGTTGCTAATAACTGCCCAAACCGCATGCCAAACGGCATCCCGTGACCAGAAAATCCGCCAACGAAGATGACACCTGGGAGTGTTGGCACGTCATCAACTATGGGATGCATATCTGTCGTACATCCTAGCAAGCCTGCCCAGCGTTGCATCACCCGTAATTGGGACGCCAGCGACGGAAATATCCGTGGCAAGACCTGCTCGATAGCCTCTTGTACCACGGCTGTTGGCAGGCTTTCCCAAACCCCAATACCTGCGTTTGGGGCAACGAACCCACACCCCCCGATCAGGATGTTGCCCGAAGGGGTTTGCTGCATGTACTCTCCAGCGTTGATTCTCACACTGACGGCCACTGGAAATACGGGTGCTATTGGCTCATAGGCAAGCATCTGTTCAAGAACCGGCATAATCACATGTGTGAGTTCTGGAAGCAGCCTACTCGTCCAGGCATTGACCGCAACCACGACCGTTTGTGCGGAAAGGCTGCCCTGTGAAGTTCGCAGATGTACATGATTTCCATCACGACCCGCTTCATAGACGTCCGCCTGATAGGCGCGTGCACCGTGACGTAACGCCGCAGAGACAAGTCCGTGAACGAGCCGGGCGGAATGCACGAGACCTTGTTCTGGAAGGAAACGACCGCCAAGAATCTCCGGCCCCAATGGTGTCTGGATCACGTCTTGAACCTGTGCGCGGTCAAGCCACTCCGCAGAAAACCCATCGGTTCGCAATGTTTCGACTTCTCTGCGTTGCCGCTCTCCTTGCGCTTCAGTGATTGCCAACTGGAGTGCACCTGGTTCCCGGTAGTCACACGCGATTTCTTCCTCCTGCAAGACCTGGCGCAACAATGCTCGACTTTCATACGTGATCTCCATCACAGCACGAGCTGTTTCCTGCCCGAGGTGGGCAATCGCTTCAGGATAGGACCCGGAGGAACCAGCTCGAACAAACCCACCATTGCGCCCTGTCGCGCCAGCAGCGAGCGCAGTACGTTCAAGTAACACAGCATGAACTCCTGCTTGTGCTAACCAGTAACAGGTGGCAGCCCCCAGCAAGCCCCCGCCGATCACTGCGACATCCACTGAGTGCGGCATATCAGTGGAGAGAAGGAAACCTGGAGCGGTACGTTGCCAATAGGAAATTGATTCTGCTACCATCAAGGAAATCCTTTGACGCATTGTAAGATCAATGGCGTGAATCCATATGCACCAATTGAGATTGCGTGTCTATAGTTATTTCCTATTTCGCGCGTACCAGTTTGACCAGTTGTCCCAGGTTTGGTCTTTGTCCGTACAACAATATGCCGTAGCGATAGATGCGCGCGGAGATCAGCGCGCAGATGAAGATGGCGATGATCATGAGGACAATGGTTAGCGCGATTTCCCACCAGGCTACATTACCCGCGCCAATGCGCATGAGCATTGTCGTGGGGGTCCAGAAGGGAATGTATGAAATCACTTTTACCCATGTCGCATCGGGGTTGTATATGCCAATGAAGCTCACAATGTAGCCAACCATGAACAGCCATGTGAGGGGCTGTACCGCGTTCTGTACTTCATCCTGTCGTTTTACCAACGCTCCCATGGCAGCAAACAGTGTTGCATACAGCAGGAAGCCAAGGATGAAGTAGACCAGGAGCAGCAGGAGAAGCGTAATGGTAACGCTGGTGATGTTCAGGTTGAACCCGCCGCTGTTGGCGCCTAGAAGTACATCTTTTAATGGGTTTTGCAGCAGGAGTGTAGCAATACCTACAGCGACGAAGAGAGCCATCTGGGAGATACCAGCAGCACCTATGCCAACGATTTTACCAGCCATCAACTGAAACGGGGTAGCGGCGTTTACTAGAATCTCCATTATGCGGCTGCCTTTCTCTTCCGCGACCCCTGTTGCCACGCCCATACCGTAGAGGAACACCGACATGAAGATAAGGATAATACCGGCATAGGCGATAAGATATCCTGCGACCATATCGCTTACCGAGCGTTTGTTTTGATCCTGCCCGGTGTTCACCACTGTAAAGCCTGGTTGAGCAAACAGACTGCTCGTCTGAGCGGACGTCAGACCAAGGCGAGATGCTTTATCGAGGAAGTTGATTTGCCCCGCCAGCGCCTGTACCTGGGATAGATTGGTATCATTTACGGCGTTGGAATTCGTGTAATAGGTAAAGCGTACATCCTGGTTCGCGGAACGATCAAGCACCAACAGGATATTCAGGCTGCCATTCTTTACCTGTGTTTGCAGGTTGTTGAGGGCATCTGTCGACTGGATGGTAGTAGCAAAATGAGGTTTCCCAGAAGTTCCCGTCGTTTGAGCTGCGGTTCCGTTCAGCGTTGTATCGATATAGCGGGCCAGCGCATCGCCGTTCAATCCACCAACGGCACCCGCGTTATTCACAATCACCATTTTCGTTTGCGTATTTGCGGTTGAGGAAAAGTATTGAATAATAGTGGGGACACAGGCGGCAATGATCACCAGCACCAGGATGACAATGGTGCTGATGATGAAACTGCGCTGGGTCACACGGTTTTTATACTCTCGTCCAATAATCAGACCGATGTTGCGCAGGGTATTCTGATTAGCGGCACCGCCTGCGCTGACCGCTACGGCCCTTTGCTCCTGGTCTGGAACGTCATTTTCTGGCTTTACCACGGTATTCTTTGACATCGTTGTGGACCTCTTTTCTCAGGCTGAAACAACAGATGGAGCGTCTGGCAGCGCGGTGTTGCCAACGCGCTCAATGAATATGTCGGTGAGCGACGGCTCGGTCAGCTCGAAACGGCTGATGATGCCACCATGATTGAGGGCGGCTTCTACGATCAGGTTGGGGTTGAGATCCTTCTGGATTTGCATTTCGATGTAATCCTGCCTGCGTTTGGTGACCTGCACACCTTCCAGCGTATCAAGCCAGGGGGCCTGTGGATCGTTATCGAGCTTGAGGCGTGCCACGTTGCGTCCATGCTGGCGTTTGACTTCCTGCACGCTGCCCTGTACGATGGTCTGACCTTTATTGATGATCACGACATCCTGGCATAATTCCTCGACCTGTTCCAACTGATGCGTTGAGAAAATGATGGTCTTGCCCCGACGGTGCATCTCTAAGAAGGCTTCTTTTAGCACATTGGCGTTAACCGGGTCCAGACCGCTAAACGGCTCATCCATGATCATGATCAGAGGGTCATGCAAAACGGCGGCGAGGAATTGCACCTTCTGCTGATTGCCCTTGGAAAGTTCTTCAATCTTTCTCTTGCGATTGGCGTTGATTTGAAAACGATCAAGCCATTCGTCCAGTTCTTTCTCGGCAGCGTGCTTTGATAAACCGCTCAGGCGCGCGAGGAAGAGCAATTGTTCATCAACTTTCATCTTCGGGTAGAGTCCCCGCTCTTCGGGGAGGTAGCCCCAGTTCCTGCGGGGCACCTCGCGGACATCTTTGCC
>JBGQJX010000381.1:0-4380 GCA_041499255.1 Ktedonobacteraceae bacterium
CGCGACGGAAAACCTTTAATATTTGGATGGGGGCAACACCTTTCGCACAGCCAGAAAGTACAGATTCAGCGTCGTACCACCTGGATTGCCGCCATCAGCGTCATCGTGCTTATTATCGCGGTAATTGTCGGCTTCTGGGTCAATATCAATGTGATCACTCCAGGTTTACCTATTACCAGCGTCAACGGTCACCCAATTCCACAATCGCTCTACCGTAAAATGGTCGCGTTCAAAACACAGCTTGCGCAAAATAACGTCAATGGGCCAAATGGAGAGATTGCACAGGGCAATAGTATGAAGAAGCAGCTTTCAGACCTGCAAACAGCCGGCCAGAACACCGGTAAACAGATTGATGCATTGAATAAACAGATAGCGGCGCTAAAGCCTGGCCCCAGCCCCGAACGCACCAACCTGGAGAAGCAGTTGAAAGACGCGCAAACGGCGGAGTACAATGATCAGGTTAAATTTGCTAGTCTCAACCAGCAGTATTCGAATCTGACTAAAACTACCATCCCACAAGACCAGGCAAACATCAACCAGTCTCAAATTGGTAACGAAAGCGTTACCTGGCTACAGAACGACGAGCTTTTCCGTCAATGGCTAGCTACTCAAAACAGCCATGTTCAATCTCAGGTGAATCCATCGACCCGGGCGGTCAGTCAAGCTATGGCTACCTTTAAGCCCAACATTCCCAAAACAAGCAGTTACAGTGCTTTCCTGAGCAAGGATAGTGTCTCCGATAGCGATATGCAGGCAATGATGACGGTTACGTTGCGTCGTGACAATATGCAGACATTCCTGGCTTCCCAGGTAGTATCGCCAACATACCAGGTACTGGCCCGCATGATGACGCTTGATAC
The DNA here is from genome assembly GCA_041499255.1 of Ktedonobacteraceae bacterium. Taxonomy (GTDB): domain Bacteria; phylum Chloroflexota; class Ktedonobacteria; order Ktedonobacterales; family Ktedonobacteraceae; genus UBA11361. Next base: position 861 of record JBGQJX010000381.1, read on the forward strand.
ACAGCAGCACGCACAGAAGATACTGGATGAGCTTAAGCACGGTGGCGACTTTGGAAAACTGGCAAAAGCTAACTCGGTTGATACCCAGACTGCCGCCAGTGGTGGATCTCTGGGCTGGTTAGCACATGGACAGTATACACAAAATTACACGGCTGCCAACGTAGAAATGTGGCTTTTCAATCCTGCGCGTTCAATTAACGAGCTTAGTCCTATTATCAAAGAAAATGGCACGTTCCGTATTGTCCAGCTCCTGGGCATTGACCCTTCTCGTGTTGTAGATGCATCTACCTTGCAAACGCTGAAGAGTAGCGCACTTACGACCTGGTTAACCGAACAACAGGCGCTTCCCGGTACGGTAATTGCACCTGTTGACCAGAATAAGCTGCTCGATCCCTTGAATATGCCGCCCGACCTGCCCTTAGGTGTGTCAAGCAGTGGATCTAATGGCCTTCCCGTCAGTGGAACCCCCTGATAGCACCTGACATCGATATGAACGCAGTGACGAACTTTGCCTTTATAGCAAGTTCCGTCACTGCGTTCATACAAAGAAATTGATTTACATGACCAGCATCGCACCCGCTACAACTGATAGAGAGATAACAGAACCCATTGAGCAGCTTTTAGAGACTGCTTCCCTTTACCTCCACATCCCTTTTTGCCATACACGCTGCCACTACTGCGATTTCAATACCTACGCCGGCATTCTTCCCCTGCGAGAGCCGTATGTGCGTGCCCTGCTCACTGAGATAGCCATGGCAGGCACATTCGCACAATTGCCGGAGGGGAGTCCACGCCGTTCTCGTACTATCTTTTTTGGCGGCGGTACACCCAGCCTGCTCAGCGTCTCACAAATCAGCCACATCCTGGATGCCTGTTCTAAGAACTTCGCGGTCGATGGAGATGCCGAGATTACGTTGGAGGCCAACCCCGGTACGCTGAACCAGGAACAACTAGCAGGACTACGCGCTGCCGGTATCAATCGCCTCAGCATGGGGGCACAGAGTTTTGACGCCGAATTGCTGAAAACGCTGGGGCGCATTCACTCACCGAAAGACATTACCCAGGCAGTGCGCCACGCGCGAGCAGCTGGCTTCACTTCCATCAATGTCGATTTCATGTTTGGCTTGCCCGGACAAACCATGAGTCACTGGCGCGAGACTCTTGACCGCGCACTAGACATGCATATCGAACATCTTTCACTCTACTCCTTGATCATTGAAGAAGGCACACCATTTTACAGTTGGACACACGAAGGGCGCATTACGCCAGGCGATGAGGACCTGTGCGCTGATATGTATGAATACGCTGATGAGCGCCTGCAAGCGGCAGGTTATGTAAACTACGAGATCTCCAACTGGTCGCTGCCCGGATATCAATCCCGTCATAACCTGACCTACTGGCACAACCTCCCCTATCTTGGCATGGGAGCTGGAGCCTACTCGAGCTTTGGCGGTAGGCGCTTTTCGGATGTTCGCGACCCGGTTGAATATGTGCGCCTGCTCAATGCACATCAATGGCCAGAGGCTGAGAGCGAAATCGTAGACAAGCAGCAGGCCATGTCTGAGACAGCCTTTCTGGCTCTACGCACTGCGCAAGGGTTGCACTTGCCCACATTTGCACAACGTTTCTCAGTTCCATTTGCAGAGTTTGTTGGTAACCGCTTACGCACCGTAGAAGAGGCAGGACTACTAGAGCGTGATCACGATTGGATATGCTTAAGTAAGCGAGGTCGTCTGCTTGGGAACGAAGTATTCCATCGATTACTTCCCGATTGACGTATGTAAAGGATAGATTTGTGGAGTCAACATCTCAAATAACAACACCATGGAATGTCTATGACATGCTTACGGATGTACAATTTCAGCAGTATACAGCAGCAGGTATTGAAGCTATTCATGCACAGTTGCTCCACAATCGCGGCGTCATCACGCCCGAGGCTATTCATTCTTTCCTCGCTGTCAGCTATGATCAGACACCAGATCCCCTCGCGTTGATCGACATGGATCGCGCAGTTGAACGCATCCAGTACGCGCTTGCCCAAAGGGAACACATTACCGTTTATGGCGATTACGATGCTGACGGCGTCACATCTTCTGCGCTGCTCACTCGCGCCTTGCGCACGCTCAAGCACCCTGATGCGGTTCTCGACTTCCATATACCCAGCCGTCTACATGATGGCTGTGGACTGAATCTCAAAGCTATCGAACTGCTCAAAAGCAGGGGAACATCACTCATTATTACCACAGATTGTGGAAGCTCTGATGTTGAACAGGTAGCATATGCAAAGACTCTGGGCATCGACGTTATTATTACAGATCACCACCATCCCCCAGAACAGCGGCCTGACGCGTTTGCTATGATCAACCCCTGGCGACCCGATTGCACGTACAGTGAGCGCTATCTCTGTGGCGTGGGCATCGCCCTTAAGCTGGCACAGGCGCTCTACCGCGTCTATCAACGATCCTCGGCGGAAGAATTGGCTCTCCTGGACCTGGTCGCGGTGGGCACTATTGGCGATGTCGCACCACTACTAGGCGAAAACCACACGCTTGTACAACTTGGCTTGCGAAAACTCAATGAAACGCGGAATCCAGGCTTATTGGCGCTGATTCGGAAAGCCGGATTACAGTCTGGCAAAATTCGCGAACGCGATATTGCCTATGTGTTGGCCCCGCGCATCAACGCTGCAGGACGGATGAAGGACGCTAGCATCGCGTTCAAACTCTTGACAACTGATGACCCGGCAGAAGCCACATATTATGTCGAAGAACTGGAACTACTCAACCTGTCGCGGCAGCATCAAACCGAGGAGTTGATGAACCATGTGCGAATGGAGGCACAGCTTCGACCAAAAGATAAAGTTGTCCTGGTCAGCGGCGATAACTGGCCCGAAGGTATTATTGGCCTGGTTGCAGGAAAATTGTCCGAAGAAATCAATCGTCCCGTGCTGGTATTGAGTAGGGGCCCGGAGTTCAGCCGCGGCTCCGCACGCAGCCAGAAAGGACTGAACATTATTGATGCTCTCGGTGGCTGCTCCGACATCCTCGTGCGTTACGGTGGACATGCACAGGCGGCAGGCTTCACCATTGCCAATAACCACGTTGAAAAACTCCGCGAGCATTTACTCAATTGGAATGGGCGGCAGGCAGCTTCCAGAACGGCCAGAGTAACAGGAGAGACAGAGGAAGAGATAGACGACGAAACCGGTGTAGTAATTGAGCAAGAAACAATCAGTGCCCGTATGGTTGACCTGATGTTCAAGCGCCTGGACCGTATCAATTACAGTTTATATACTACAATCCGTCAACTCGCTCCTTTCGGCGCGGCCAATCCAGAACCTATCTTCAAGATTGAAGGCCTGCGCATCCTCAGTAGCTGGTCAAGCGGCTTTGAGGGGCGCAACTTGCGACTTCTCCTGGGAAATGGCCATGTTCAGTTCAAAGGCACATTGATTCGCGGGGGCGCGCAGCGGTCTTCATTTCCAGCCGGCCAGGTTGTTAACGTGGTCTTCAGTCTTGAG
>JBGQJX010000382.1:0-4377 GCA_041499255.1 Ktedonobacteraceae bacterium
GCTAGAAGCGTTGGTAAAAACAGCAGGAACAGCCCTACAAAGGCACTCCCTGCTAAAGGTAACAAGAGCAAGAGTCTTTCGCGGCTGCTCAACTGTGTCACTGATTGATTGAGTGTTGCACCCATACCATTCACCTGCTTTCCTAATGCTAGTGGAATAACGTTTGCTATGTTAGAAATACGGTGAAAAGTCAAAAGTGGATTAGTTATTCTACTGTTCTCCTGATTTTGCCGTTCGCCTGGCCGTCAACCATTCCTGCGTAAAATCAACCGCCGCTCTCTGCCGGAAAAGCCGTGCATCAGCAGAACCAACCTTTGCCAAACGGACCTGTCCAGTGCGCTCAAAGTCGGCGCCAATCTCGGAGAAAATGTCAGAATTTATCTCAATGTCCTGGTAGTTCTTCCATACTCGCTGGCCGTCTTCAAGTATAGGCGCTCCCAGCATAGTCTGCTCTGGATCAGGAGCGCGATATTCCGCTAAATGCATTGACGTGTTGCTATCATGGCCTACCCCTAACAACAATACCCACCCACCCAGGTCGTAGATACGCGCAAGTGGCGAGCCTTCTCCCAGGCCATAATCTAACGTATGACCTTTGATGACCTGTTCAGCATAGCGACCCCAGGCAGCAAATGAGTCCGCCGGGTGGTCACTGCGTAGTACACCCGGCCAGGTGCGAAACGTTTCAACTATGACTCCCATAAAACGGCAAGGCGTGATACGCGGGTCATAGGCTGGCATCGTATCGTAGATGATCTGCCACCAGCTCTCGGGCACAGGTGGATGCTGCCATAACGCGGGATCAGAGTAATCGGAGGTCTGCGTAGGCACCACAATTGTTCCAGATGCAGTGACAACATCCATCAAAGCCTGGATCACCGCCACAGGTCCGCCGCTCACCCAACCCAACGACTTGAGCGAAGAGTGCATAATCAGGGTCATGCCAGCCACCACACCCAGCGCTCGCAGGTCATCGGCGAGGCTCTGGCGAGTACGTGGCAGTGGCGCATTATCAACGGCCTCTTGTTCACTCATTTATGAGGTTTAGCAAAATAAGCCGGAGAGCGATAAATGCACCGATGGCCGATAAATCGGCGCTGGGCGCGATAAATCGGCCCCTACGACCGCACGGTTTAATTCGTTAATCTGCATAAATAGTCCCCTACGCTTTCCTTTAGGCGGACAAAGCTACCAGCGCCTTTTCAAAGCATTCCATGGGAGGGTAGACAACGCCTGCGCCTACCTGGCCCACACCAGGGAGACGGTGGGCGATGCCGGTATTGATGACGGGCAGCATATTTAGACGGCACACCTCGCGGATGTCGATGCCGGTGGGCACGCCCTTGAAATCGAGTGATGGCAAGCCAAACAACGGGTTACTGGTCACGGTGATATCGTACATCTCGCGAGTATAGCGCAGCGCATCAGCTGGAGAACCGCCGATAAATTGCACAATGGCGGGCGCGCCTGCCATCGCGAAGGCGCCTACTCCACTGGTCTCGGTAATGGCGCTATCGCCAATATCGGGATTGGCGTCTTCTGGTCCAAAACCAGCAAAGTAAAGCCCCTGGATATACTGTGCTGGTCCAACGAACCAGCGATCGCCAAGCCCGCTCACCCGTATGCCGAAGTCGACCCCATTGCGCGCCATTGTCACGACAATACTGCTGTGCGGTATATTCGCTCCTGCCAGTGTAATTGCTTTGGCCGCTGCCATCGAAGGATTGAGATGAAAATGATCATTGCCCGCGATAAAACGGAATACAGAGGCCGTCTCTTCACGGGACATGCCGGTTTCCACCAGCGCCGCTCCTACCTGGCGCACAAAGAGCGATGTCGCGGCTTTATTGCGGTTGTGGCATTCATCGCCCATTTGCAGGGCCTGGGACATGATCGCGCGCGCGTCGACGCCGCCGAGTCGTCTTATTGCGCGACCGAGCGCCGGACCCAACACATCCTTCATCCAGTGCAAGCGCTCTAAGACTTCGGGAGCAAAGGCCCCATAGCGCAGCACTTTTCCTAAACCTTCGTTCAAGGTTGCAAAGGTCTGATTTCCATGTGTTTTGTCTTCAACAACAAATATGGACATCGATGGAGAGGTTATACCAGCCATAGGACCAACCGCGTTATAGTGGTGGCAAGGCTCAAAATCGAGCGTCCCCGACTCTGCCAGTGCGACAGCTTCCGCTTCGTTGCTGGCCCACCCTTCATATATGCAGGCTCCGATGACAGCTCCGCGCATGGGGCCGCACATGCGTTCCCAATGAATGGGAGGGCCTGCATGGAGCAATTTGTGCTTTCGCAATGCCGGGATGACTTCATGAGCTGGCCGCACATCAACGATGACGGGATGGGCAGATAGCATACGCTCAACGGCGATTTTGTTGGCCTCATCTACTTTTGGATCGGCCAGGAGCGCCATGAGAGCATGCTGATTACCGGCGGGTGGTCGCCAGGCTACGCGGGTGACGGCAATGCCCTGCTCTTCGATGGCATCCGCAAAGAGATCGGCGCCAATGTTGACTACGGACAAAAGAGAGAGTTGTGTGTTCGTTTTTGCAATATTCTTCACAGTATTACCTCGACACAACGCAGGGCCGCGGCGGCATTGCTGGTAAATACCTCTGCTCCCGCATTGCGAAACTTCGCGGACTGAGTAGAGAGCCGCTGGGGGTCGCCTTCGGTGCCGCAGAGCGAAATAATGAAGGTAAGTGATCTACCTTCCTGTTTTGCCTGCCTCAATGCGGCAAGAATAGCCGGAGCGTATACCGATGCCGGATCGGGATGCGAACAGTAGCCAAGGACGATATCAAGCAGGATCACACCTACCCCGGGATTGCTTGCTTCTTCTTGCAGGCGTCTCAGGCGCAAGCTCGGATCAATCATGGGATGTGGACGCCCACGGGTGTATTCATCCGCGCCAAAGTCAATGGCGCGATGTCCCTTTACGCGTTGTCCACTCTCTACCAGCCTCCACTCGGGCTTGAGCGGGATATTTGAGTAAATAGGGCCAAGCTGCTCCGCCCAGAGATGCATTGCTTCATCACAGAGCGTGCCACCTGAGTAAAGAGCTGAGAGGGTCATGGTTTTCACGCGAGGTTTTTCTACCGGTCGTACAGGCTTTACATCGCCAACATGCCAGGTGCCTGTAGTCATCTCGGTACCGCCACACACGCTGACCGCTATGCGCGCGGCCTCCGCCAGCGTGCGAGTCACCACGACCCGATTCCCGTAACGGCGTTCTAACGCGTCATGATCCGCGCCAACAAATATCACGATTACCGGTTTGTTGCCTTGAACGGCAGCTTCGAGTACCCGTTCCGCCACCGCAGGCGCTGGTGGTTTGGAGACTAACACTATTACTTCTGTTTCCTCATCTTCTTGCAACAGGCGCAGTCCCTGCAACGTGGTGATTGCCCCGACTTCTTCAGAGAGGTCACGGCCACCAGAGCCGATTACTTGCGACACTCCACTGCCCAGGTGCGCAATCAATGACATCACCTGCTGAATGCCGGTGCCAGAGGCTCCCACAATGCCGATTGGCCCATTGCGAACGACATTGACGAAACCCAGGCCGACGCCATTGAGCATGGCTGTACCACAATCAGGCCCCATAAGCAACAAGCCACGCTCCTGTGCTAAACGCTTCAGGGCAATTTCATCTTCAAGGGGCACATTATCGCTGAAGAGGAAGACATGTAAACCGTTACGCAAGGCGCGGTCCGCCTCGAGAGCCGCGTATGGGCCAGGTACAGAAATAACCGCCAGGCTGGCGTCTGGATGGATTTGCAGAGCCTTCTCCAGCGAGCGAGGCTGTTGCGGGCCCATGTTGATGCCATCAGAAGTCGTTACAGGACGCTGCGTGAGTTGTTCCTCGGCAGACTGTAAAGCAGCGTCAGCTTTGCCCTCATCGCTCGCCCGCACGACGAATAGAACATCTGCTGCGCCAGCGCTGCCTTCAAATGGCGTCAAGCCAGCCTCTTTCAAAAGCTGTAAGTTGGTTTCGGTCGCCATGATGGCGGCGGCGTCCTCGACCCCGTCCATGTCGGTCAGGGTGCGCGCGATTTTCATCAGGGTGATAGAATCGAAATACGTATTGCGCTTGATGCGAGCTTTAATGACCATAGGAGTTCGGCCCTCTTCATAACTATTGTCATTGACACAGCGTTGCATGTGCAGTCATCCATCCGCATGAATGAAATGCCTCTTATTGAACCTTGAACCTATTGTACGACTCAAAAGATCACACTACAATAGTACAGGCAAATTCTGCAAAACAAGAAGTATGAGGGCCAGCCTGGCGCCGCGGCGCCAGGCTGGCCCTCATACTTCTTGTTTTGCAGAATTTGCCTGTACTATTGTAGTGTGATCTTTTGA
>JBGQJX010000383.1:0-4372 GCA_041499255.1 Ktedonobacteraceae bacterium
ATCCTGCAAATGATGGAGCTAGGAGGAATGACCGGCGCGCTGCGTCTCAAACAGTCCACCGGGCGCATTGGCATTATCTACTTTAGCCAGGGTAAATTGGCCAGTTGCTCTGAACTCGATGCGGGAGCATTAACGCTCGGAGATGTACTGCAACAACTCGGCATGGCAACTTCTCCGCAGATCGAGCAAGCCTTCTTGCAACAGTTACAGGATGCCTTTGGCAAACGTATCGGCGAACGCCTGATCGGCATGGGCGTGATTAACGAGAAGCAGTTGAAAGACGCCCTGCGCACAAAAGTGCTCTGGACGGTGCGTGAAATGGCCCTCTGGAAGGATGGCTCCTACGAATTTATTTCCAGCCAGAACGCCCGCACTATCCTGCCCTACGGCGAAAACTCCCTCGAGCTTGAAGTCATGCGCGTTACCATGGAAATGGTGCGCTATGGCGACGAATGGGAGCATCTACGCCAGTATCTGCCTCAAAGCATGCGCACCATCCTCCAGATGGCTCCCGCCATCCCCTACGCGCTGAGCTTCGACACGCGCACCTTTGAATTGCTTGTGCATGTCAACCTCTATGGCAGAGTGCGGCGTATCGCCAGCGCTATGCGCCGTCCCGAAATGGATGTCGCCCGCGAACTGGCGCAGCTCGTTCATCAAAGACTCCTTATCCCTCTCTACCAGGATATGAGCGCGCACTCGAATGGACGCGATGTGCGTCTGCCCGATCCTGCCGAGAAGCTGCGTATGGAGAGTTTCGAGTTGCTCAACCTTATCAGCCGCATGGAGCAAGAGTGGAACCGCCGTCACACGCCGATGGACCAGCTACCGGCACTGACTGAATTTATTAACTGGACAATGGATGCTCTTGCCGAGACCTGCCGCGCCAGGGGCGCTGATCTGGATCCGAACACCTTGAAGTCGCTGCTCTACCGTGAAAAATTGCGCTACATGGGCAATTATGAGTTCAAGGTTGACCAGAATCGTATCGATGTCGACAATTTTAAGTCGCTCTGCTACGAAGTACTCAGTTCAAATATGGAGCAGACGCAGGATTTTTATGATGAGGCCGTCATTGTGCTGCAGCGCATCATGCGCAGTATCTTTGATACCATCAACGCGCGCGTGGTTTCCCTCGATGAACGCCTGGAAAACCAGGAAGTCTGGGAAGCTATGTTTGAACAATTCGCTATGCATCGGGAATAAGCAGGCAAAAAGAGCAGCGGCCACTAGATATACTTATTAACCCACCGAGGGCCGATAAATCGGCGCTGGGCGCGATAAATCGGCCCCTACGGTTGGCCCCGTTCATTTGCATTATTGCGCCCGCCTGGGGAGTTGGTGCAAGGCCCCAGGACACAATTCATTGGGCATTGCATGCGGCCCCTACAGATGAATGTAGAATCAATGTTATTACTGCTTTGGGGGATACGAAATGAAAACGCTCTTGGTCTCGCTGAACTCCTCCACCGAGTGGGAGCCCAGTTCCCGGTGACCGTTCCCGCTGGCCTTCATTCCACCAAAGGGCATGTGTATTTCAGCGCCAGTGGTAGGAGCATTAACATAGACCAGCCCGGACTCGATATCGCGCAAAGCCCGGAAGGTGGTGCGCACGTCGCTGGTGAAAATCGAGGTTGAGAGGCCGTATTCGGTTGAGTTCGCTGCCTGGATCGCCTCCTCGTAGGACGCAACGGGCAGGATTGAGATAAAGGGACCAAAAACTTCTTCGCGGGCGATACGCATGCCTGGACGCACATCACTAAAAATGGTGGGCAGGTAAAAAGCTCCCCGGCGGTGCTCTTCATCGCTGAGAGCGTCTCCCCCGATCAGCAGCTTCGCCCCTTCCTGTCGCCCCACCTGGGTATACTCGTGAACAGCTTTTACCCGCCCCTTGTTGACAAGCGGTCCCATATCGATCTGCGGATCGAGGCCATTGCCGATTTTGAGTTTTCCGGCGGCAGCCACCAGGCGCTCAGTGAATTCCTGCTCTATTGCCTGATGGACGATCACGCGGCTGGTCGCGGTACAACGCTGCCCGGTGGTACCGAAGCCTCCCCAGACAACACTCTCGACAGCAAGTTTCAGGTCGGCGTCTTCCAGCACAATCACCGCGTTTTTACCGCCCAGCTCCAGGGCGCAGCGGCGCAGGTCGCGCCCGCAAATCTCCGCGACATGCCGTCCAACCTCGGTCGAGCCGGTCAGCGAGATCATATTGACGCCCTTGTGACTTGCCAGGGCATCACCCAGCACGCCGCCAGGACCAGTGATGACGTTCAGCACTCCAGCTGGCAGTCCCGCTTCGTGCAGAATCTCCGCCATTTTGAGCGAAAGGAGCGGTGTATCGCTGGCAGGTTTGAGTATGACGGCATTGCCCGCCAGCAGCGCCGGGAAGGTTTTCCAGGCAGGAATAGCCAGGGGGAAATTCCAGGGAGTGATAATACCTACGACGCCGAGAGGCTGTCGAATGGTCATACAGAACTTATTGTTGAGCGCCGAAGGGATAGTTTCTCCCTCGGCCCGGCGACCTTCGCCCGCGATAAATTTAGCCACATCGATGGCGGTCTGCACATCGCCTCGCGTCTCTTTGAGAACTTTGCCCATCTCGCGAGTCATCAACGCCGCCAGTTCTTCTTTCCGCCGCTCTAAAATCACAGCGGCGCGCGACAAAACTTCGCCGCGTTCCGGCGCTGGCATGGCGGCCCAAGCTGGCTGCGCTTTTCGCGCCTCCGCTACGGTTTCCTCGAGGTCAGCAATGGTCGACTGCTGGTAATATCCAACAATCTCGTCTGTATTGGCGGGATTAGTGCTGCTAAAGGTCGCGCCACTTTTAGAAGCGCGCCATGCTCCTGCAATAAAATTTTGATACGTTTGCGCTTGTTCCGTGGGATGGACGGCAGGTGACATTGACATGCGAAATCTCCTCAATGAGTGTGGATGGGATCATCAGTGATCGCTTTATCATGAAATGTGTGCAGGCCGGGTATTCCGCCTGTTACACACGGATATTATATCACGCGGAAATTTTTGCTTGAGGAGTTTCCAGGGTGACCACAAGCAAGCCAGGTTGACTCGCTTGTGGTCGCGGGGATTTGATAGTTTTACGCGGTCTCTACGGTTGGCCCACCACTGGAAGCGCCTTCGCTGCTGCTTTCAGCGGCAGGAGCTTCATCAGCGTAGTCACCCTCCTGCGCAGCCCGCTTAAAAGTATAATAGGCCGAGTTCGAGGTGAGTGGCTGGATACCGACAAGTTCCCAGCCTTCACGACCAAGCGTATTCATATAGCGCCGGGCAAATGTGCTGCGCCGCTCATTGGCGATGAGTGTTTCCAACCCCTCGCACGAAATCCGTCCACGATAGTCAATATACACAACTTTATAGGCCCATTGTGCCATTTTCATTGCTCCTTCTCGCTAGCTCACTTGCTTACGCTCGTTTCGCGTCTTTACTTCTTGTTGTTAAGGAGTATCCCTACTAGCATAGCCCCTCCATAATATATCCGATATTATGTCCAAACGGAAAGACTCAAGTTTTCTGCCTCGCACGCAGCCAGAGAGTTATATTCCATCTGAACGCCTTGTTCCACTCCGGGTTCCACAATCAGAGTGGCGCCAGCCGCAGGAGCTATACTTGTAGGTTCCTCTGCACAGTAGCAAGTATATCTTCCATCCTGCTGTTCTACACCGCCAGATTCAACAGTTTTTGGAGCAGATATAATCACCTGGAAACTACCTGTCAATTTCTACAGGTTTCTCATCGTGCACCCTTCAGACATTATCCCCTGATCCATGGATGCCCACCGGGCGGAACTTTTCCCCCATAGCCAACGTCTTCTATTCAAATACCCTCGTCGATGGTCTCAAGGAGCAACAACCATCGCGGAAGGAGCTAAGATGTTGCCTTTAGTTCAAAAATCTCTGAAGAAAAGCCGTCCCTTCACAGCTCACACGCTGTTGAGTATAGGAATCTTACTGGTCGTTTTCATGTTAGGGCTTGCCGCCTGCGGTTCTAACACCGGCAGCGGCGGCGCGCCAGGCCCAACCCCTACGACACAAACACAATTACAGCTATGCGGCACTGTAATGACGAATCCTCGCGGCATTCCAACAGATGTACCAGTAGCAACGAGGGCTGAAAACTGCTTCTGGCAAGCGTTTCAAAAATGCGCTCCTGCTTCGCTCGTATATACCTTATTCGGCGTTGACACCGCGACAGTCCGTACCTTCATCGTCCGGGCCAATGGCGATCATTGCACGGTCACGGATACCGTAAAGCACACTATGGTTCCGGCCCCTCCAACCCCTCTTTCTTCACCCGCAACCTATACCTGCTCCGGGGTAGCGCAAAAGTCCGACGGACTGCACTTCTCAGGCTG
>JBGQJX010000384.1:0-4361 GCA_041499255.1 Ktedonobacteraceae bacterium
ATGTTTCTAGGCTCGCGTTGGTCCGGTGGGTTAGTGAGCCGTTATGGCGCGAAGCTGCCGCTGGTTGTTGGGCCGATCATTACTACTGCTGGCTTTGTGCTCTTTTCCCTGCCTGGCGTTGGAAGTGGCGCGGGCAGTTACTGGTACACGTTTTTTCCGGCAGTGGTCGTGATGGGTACCGGCATGACGATTACGGTGGCGCCGTTGACGACAACGGTGATGGGCGCGGTGGAGCAACGCCACGCGGGTATTGCTTCGGGTATCAATAATGCTGTTTCGCGAACAGCCGGGTTACTGGCCATTGCTATCTTTGGCATCGTGGCTTTATCTGCCTTCAATGTGAGCCTTGATAGTCACCTGGCACCGCTGCATTTAGGGCCATCAGTACAACACCTTATTGATGTACAGCGCGTCAAGCTGGCCGGCATCACCATTCCTACGAATGTGAGCGGTGATGTACAAGTGGCGCTCAAGAGAGCGGTTGACGAAGCGTTTGTGAGCAGTTTTCGCCTGGTTTCGCTCATATGTGCGGGATTGGCCCTGGCAAGCGCGTTCAGCGCAGGGTTGTTGATTGAGGGAAAGAAAGTGAAACGCGGGGGAAGTGTAAGGAGTGTTGATAAGGTAGGAGACCGCCCCGTCCCGCCCCAAGGTTGACCGCAAGGGTCAACCCTACTATACACCCCTGATTTCCTATGGTGCATCCGACATCGGTCTTTATTCGTTTGATGATTGACAAAGCACGACTTGCCCTCTATTATTGGAGAGTGAAGGATGATAAGCGGGGTTAGAACCAGGGGGGAACAGGAAAGGGAGCCAAAGATGATAGAGCTAAACGGTGAGAAGTATCTAACTGGAAATGAAGCCTGTCACCTGCTTGGCGTGAAACTCGCGACTCTTTACACATATGTGAGCCGAGGAGTGCTGAGAAGCTATAAACAGGGCATCAAGCGGCAAAGCCTGTACAGGCAGGCAGAGCTTGAGGCGTTGTTGCAGTTGCGGCCAAGTACAGCGCCTTCGCCCGCGACGGACGCGGGAGCAGGGCAGCCGGAGGTTGGGCATCATATTCCTCATGCCGAGGATTGGGTTCCAAATGTGTGAATTTTTGTTACTGGTGGTTGTGCAGCATTGATTGGGCCTCCCCGGCTATTCTTTTGCGCAGCGATGGGGGTTCGAGTACTTGTACGTGACGGCCCCAACTGAGGAGCCACTGTAAGACTTCATTTTCGTGGCGCACTTTCAGTGTGATGAGCAGCCCTTCGGCATTTTCTTCCTCGGCTATGGTGTAGTAGGAGCGAGACTCCCGCACCCAGCGCGCTATCTCTTTGTGGAATAGTGCGCGTATTATGATACCGTCTTGTTCAGCCTGCCGTCTTTCCTGCATTTTGAAATCGGCTGGACGTTGGAATGTTTGTGACAGTAATTCCAGGCGCTCCATGCGATCCAGCCGGAAGGTGCGGATATCCTGTCGCAGATGACAGTATGCCACCAGGTGCCAGGCGTTTAGAAAATGAACAAGTCCATAGGGGTCCGCTTCACGAGCCTGGCGCTCATGCTGGCCATCCCTGGCATAGCGGGTGTGGTAACAGAAGCGCACGGTGGCGCGTTCGATAATTGCGCGCCGCAGTTGTCGCACCATTTCAGTTTCGGCGACATCCTCTAAGGCGCCGGTGGAGACAAAGCGAATGCTATTCTGGAGATAATGGACCTCATCGCGAAGCTTCTCTGGGAGGACGCCCTCGATCTTGCGGCTGGCCGATTGCGCCGCGTTGCGATATTGGGCATCAAAATTTTGCGCCATGAAGTCGCTGCCCAGCAAGAGCATGGTGGCCTCATCGGCGCTAAAACTGAGCGGGGGCAAAAAATAGCCCTTCATTAAGGAGTAGCCACGGCCAGGAACAGAAATGAGGGGGACGCCAGCCTGGCCCAGGGCCTGGATATCGCGATAGATGGTGCGTTTACTTGTCTCAAAGGTGGCGGCCAGGTCCCCGGCACGCTGTCTTCCTTTGCCCTGCAATTCGAGAACGATGGCTAAAAGGCGATCAGTTCTGTTCATCTGTTTTAAATCTCTCTTTGCCACGTACCAGAGAAGTGAAGATACCAATCGCCGCGATACTGGCACAGACGATAAAGGTGATCTGGAACCCGTGAGAGAAGGTCTGTTGCAAAGCGGCAATTTCTGCTGCTGGTAGATTGTTGTTTGTGGCCAGAGCGCGACCAGCGGCGGCGCCGCCAAGACTGGCAAAGACGGCGCCTGTCAGGGCAACACTGATACTCTGTCCGACGACGCGGCCGGTAGCCAGGAACCCGGCGGCGCTTCCTTGCCGCTCTTTCGGCGCGGCGCCCATGAGCGCGCTATTGTTTGGCGACTGGAATATAGCCTGGCCCATACCAGTAACGACGAGGCGCCAGACGATATCCCAGAGGGAACTGTGAGCGTCGAGTTGACTGATCAGCACCAGTCCAATGCAGGCCACCGTCAGTCCCCCTGCCGCCAGCCAGCGCGTGCCAATACGATCGGCCAGCGAGCCACTGAACGGCGCAATGATGGCAATGGTGAGCGGCAAAGGAGTAAGGAGGAGCCCGGACTGTTCGGTGGTGAAGGCGCGTAGTTCTTCAAAATAAAACGGCAGCATAAAACTGACAGCGAAAAGGGCCATGAAGCTCAGAATAAGGCTGAGGTTGGCGGAGAGGAAGACGCGACTGCGCAGTAATGACAGGTCGATGACCGGGTCAGAGACGCGTTTTTCAACGATATAGAGCGCAATGAGGGCCAGGACACCGGTAACAAGGGTAGTGATGAGCAGCGGCGAAGACCAGCCCCATTCCTGGCCGAAAGAGAGTCCCAGGGTGAGAGCGATCAGCCCGAAAGCCAACAATAGGGCACCCAACGGATCAAACTTGCCGCGGCCCCAATGAAACTTTTCTTTCAGTACGCGAAGAGTCAGGATGACGCCAATGATGCCGATAGGAATGTTCACAAAGAATATCCAAGGCCAAGAAAGGTAGGTTGTGATGACGCCTCCAAGCGTTGGGCCAGTGCTAACCCCAAGGGCGACCACGACAGCGTTGAGGCCCAGCGCTCTGCCTCGCTCGCTGGCGGGAAAGGCACGCGTGAGCATAGCCGGGCTGATGGCCATAATCAGCGCTCCGCCAAGGCCCTGCAAGGCACGAGCAGCGATCAAAAGGACGAGAGAAGGGGCAAAGCCACAAAAAGCTGAACCGATGGTAAAGATGGTCAGGCCAGCGGCCCAGATTGGTTTGTGCCCGAGCATGTCGGCTAGACGACCAATCGTCAGCAGTACGCCAGCAATCACGACGAGATAGGCAATGATTACCCATTCAATGGCCCCATTCAAGGGTACGCCAAAGGAGTGGGCAATGACGGGCAGGCTGATATTGACTATTGAGGTATCGAGCGTTGCCATAAAGACGCCGATGGCGATAATAGCCATTACCGCCCATTTACTCGCGTATTCTTGCTGCGCAGCGGATGTAGTTACCTGGGGTTGCAACTTATCATGTTCGGCACGCGCTACAGGAGGGGATGGGGGTGCTAGCTGACCAGAGGGAGGCACATTTTTTGGTCGGATTTCCTTTTGGGCCATGTCACTGTCCATTCTTCGCAAGGGTCAAGGGTTAAGAAAAAAATAATGGGCGCAACCCTGCGCCCATCCATCTCTGCTCTATAGTTTACACGATTTCGTCTGCAAAGAAGCGCACCCATAATACGGAGACGGCCAGACCGCCAATAAGGGTAAAGAAGGCAACCGCGCCAGAATATTCTTGATTATCCGGGGCTTTGAATGGGTAAAAAATAATTAAAGCCAGCCAGACGATGGTAAGTACCGTGGTCAGGCTAAGTTTGGTGGTTTCTGCATTGGGGCGGTCGAAAATATGATAGAGCACGATGATGAGCAGGCCGAGTGTCACTACCGATAACCTCAAGTTGAGGAGGATGCCGGCGCCGAAGTCAATCGCCAGTGTGGGCTTAATAAATAGAAAGCAGCAGATCCAGAGGAGGGTAAGGAGTGCACCCCATAAGATGGTTCTAAACTGTACGGTATTCGTCACGCTACAAGGCTCCTTTCGAGGAGTTAACCAATAAGGTGGTATGGTGAGGCAACCTTGAGGTTGCTTTTCTCATTTCTGTATCATTATTGTAGTCGCTGTGGCGAAATAAATCAACTACTGATTCTTTCAGGGCTTTGATGTAGCCGTTTCGCTTCTCTGGTCTGCACTCACATTTTGTCTCTCTCTGGGGAACAGGACGGGGGCGACGCAAGCGTCCCCACCCTTCTTCCCTGCCACCCCATTGACTCCAACAAAATCGAAAAGTGCATCCCTCACCCGGCTTTCCTGGC
>JBGQJX010000385.1:0-4336 GCA_041499255.1 Ktedonobacteraceae bacterium
CGATGTCCACTTAAAGAAAAAGAGAAATTCTGGGGGCACCCCAGACCCCGGCAGAGGCGGCGGCCCCTGCACCCCGATGTTCGCCCCCCCATATTGTATTACCTGGGGCCGACACGGGCTAGTAAGGCTATGCACTCGATATGGTATGTCTGGGGGAACATATCTATGGGTTGGGCTGCGACCAGGCGGTAGCGCCCATTGGCGCAGAGCGTAGCGATGTCACGAGCCAGGGTGCTGGGATCGCAGGAGACGTAACAGATATTGCGCGGTCCCAGTATTTGCAGCGCCTGTAGCGCTTTGGGATGGCAGCCTGCGCGGGGTGGGTCGACCAGGGCAATATCGACGCGTTCGCGGCGATAGTGAAGCTGGCCAAGGATACGCTCCAGGGTGCCTTCGTAGGTGGTGATATTGTTCTGGTTGTTCAACGTGGCGTTGGCACGCGCATCCATTACCGCGCTTGGCTGCGATTCTATGGCGACGACGCGGGCGCAACGGGCGGCTAAAAAGGCTGAGAAGAGACCCACGCCGCTATAGCCATCGAGGGCTATCTCGGTGCGCAGTGGCTCGAGCATCTGTAAGGCCTTCTCAATGAGAACGGCGGTTTGCACTAAGTTGACCTGGAAGAATGAGTCGGAGGAGACGCGGAAACGGCGTCCCAGGACCATATCGGTCAAGAACTCCTGGCCAGCGACTACACGACCATAGCGACCACCAATGCGCTCAACGATGACGCCGACCATGCCGGGAGCGATTGTCATCAACTCGTTTGCTAATTGCTGTGGGTCTTCTATCATTGAGCCGGGACGGGCGTGCAGGCTCAAAAGGGTAGGTACTGCTTTCGCTGAGTTGGGGCCTGCGGTGTTCCCGTTGCTTGCAGTTCCAATGGCGCCGCGAATGGTGAAGCCCTGGATCATTTCGCTCAGGGATTCGCCGAAATAGGTGATAAGCTTTTCGCGGATTCGCTGGTAGACCATGTCCAGGGCGGGATGCAAGAGGGCGCAGTCTTCGAGGTCCTGTATGTCATGGCTATCGGTCAATTTAAAGCCAACTTCACCATTGGGGCCTACTGAGAAAAGGGCGATATTGCGATAGTGCCAGGGAGAAATATCGTTTGGCATGCCAAGCGTGGGATGAACGATGGCATCGGGCTGCTTACCAATACGTACAAGGAGCTGGCGCACAATATGCGCTTTCCAGGTGAGTTGGGCAGGATAGGCTATGTGTTGCCACTGGCAGCCGCAGTCTGTGAGTAGTGGGTAACTCGGTTCGACGCGCTCAGGGGCGGAACGCAGGATTTCCAGGAGGTCAGCGCGTGCATGTCCCCGGCGTTCTTCGACTATGTCTACACGCACACGTTCTCCCGGGATACCTCCAGGAACAAAGAGAACTCGTCCTTCGTAGCGGCCTACGGCGTCTCCTCCGTAGGCAAGGTCTGTTAGTTCAACGTCAATACTCATGTTTCCCTCTGCGGCCACTTGACGATTTTTTCGATCGTTTGTGTCCGTCACATCTTTCCAACGTATTTTTGTAGCCATTCCCGCCCCACTCCGCCCCCCACCAGGGCGACCGAGCCTGTGAAGCCAATTTATAGAGTAGGCGTATTTTAAAGTGTTAGTGGTTGTTTAGGCTGGCTGTATAACCGCGTTCCAAAGCGACTTAAGAAAACGGCTCCAAGCCCTAGCAACCCTGCTCCAATACTGATGAGCCAGCCAATATAGGGGAGAGATCCTGCCAGTACCAACACCGTCAGTCCTACCACTATTTGCATCAGGCGTGTATTGCGGTGTGGCGCTATCTTGCGCAATACATAATCGCCGACAATCCAACCAACTGCTACTGTTCCCAATCCCCAGGCTACTAAGAGAACTAATCCTATTATAATTGCTAATGGAATAGATAAAACGAGTGCCACCAGTACGACGAGTAGCGGTGGCGCGAGTAAGATACTGAGCAGCCCAATGACAAGGCTTCGGCGTGCCTTGTTCACTACGGTTGTACGAACGAACATCACATGCTCAGGGAAAAAAGAGGTGAGCAATAGGCCTATTGCCACCCATAGTACCAGGGACCAGAAAGAAAACTGAAAGCCGCCGTGAGTATTAATCAGCCAGTCTATACTCCCGGTGCGGTCAATCACTGAGCCATCGAGCCCGGCGCCATGACCTTGTGTGAAATGACCTCCATAGAGATGTATATCACCGTGAACGGAGGAACCGCTCTGTAAAATGACGCTGCCGCCATACAGATCAATATTGCCATAAACGGTTCCCGCAATTACAATATCGCTATTAAAGGCGGTGAGGTCACCTTTGACCACTCCATTGATGGCAACCGATCCTCCAAAGGTGGTAAGGTTGCCACACTCGACCTCATTTGTATCGATAACAACAGCGCCGCCAAACGATGGACTATGATGTTTTCCGGTGCATTCGCTGTGCGGATGAGCTACCTTGTCGGGAGCAGCGAACGCGGTTGGTATCATTCCTACGATGAGTGCCCTGCCTCCGCCCAGGAAAAATGCTATCAGCAACAAAAGCCCACTGAGGGCAAGCACAAACCATTGTCTACATCTGACGTGTCGCATACTGGAACTCCCTATCATGGCCAACGGTTAGACCGGTCGATACTCCGAAAGACCATGACCTTCGCAAGCTACGCCTCTTGTGGGTGGCGCATCAAGCGAAGCCACATCCCCATCATAACCACTAAGACGAAAGCTACAGCGAGCAGAAGCCTGTTATCAAGTGTGATGAAGACCAGTGCTGCCTGCAGGTATTGCGCGAGGATGATCAGCACAGAAACGACATCACCGAGTAATGAGAGCGTATTCACCAGCAGATCGGGTTGAACAATGGCCAGAGCTAGTAACAGCAGAGGGATGCTTCCCAGCGCAAAAAAGACGATTGCCGCTAAAGGTAGACCGATAACGCGCATGCGCGCCATACGTGACTGCTGCCGTGTCTGAATATCTTGAAGCTGCCGTGAAATCCGTTTCTGGTGCTCAACTGCCAGCAAAATGCGATCCGTCGAGACGCTGGAGAACGAGCGCGGGGTCGGAGACAAATGCGTTGTGTTGATACTTCTTAGACGCCACTCATAAGCGCGGCAGGGTGGGCACTGCTTGAGATGATCCTGAAGCGCGGTGATGTCTGACTGCGCTAGTTGGCCATCACGCTGAGCTGCTAGTCCTTGTTTAGCTTCGCTGCAGCGCATTTGCTTGCTCCTCCTCGTTGGATGAAATTTGTTTCATGTAGCGAGCCAGCAGCTCGCGAGCACGATGTAAACGAGCTTTGACCAGGGCAGGTGTCAGGTTGAGGGTCCTGGCTATCTCTTCGTAAGAGAAGTCATACCAGTATCGCAGCACGATAACGGCGCGATACTTGCTCGGTAATCGTTGCAAATAGACCTGTATCTCGTCCTGCTGCTCACCCTGAAGCGCGGATAGCTCGGGTCCGGTGCCGGAATCGACGATCCATTCCAGGAAAGGAACATCTTCGAGTGGCAGCGCCAGAAAGCGGCGTCTTCTCAGCTGGTCAATTGCCAGGTGAGAGGCAATCGAAAGCAGCCAGGTGCTGAATTTATGTGCTGGTTTATAAGTAAAAAGCTGTGTATAAGCCCGGACAAAAGTTTCCTGCGTCACATCTTCTGCTTCCGCAGTGTTACTTAGCATACGATAGGCAAGATTCTGGACAGCATCTTTATAGCGCTCGACGAGCACCGTGAAGGCGTCCTGGTCATTAGCAAGAACGAGTTCGACAAGCGCAACATCGCTCATCGCCTCCACGATAGACTCTCGCGCATAATCCCTGGATGTACGTTGTGCCCCCGCTGCTGTTTGACTAGTAAGAGATCGCGCAGTGCTAGAAGTACGCTGAGAGCTGCTAAGAGCGCCGGTGGCATTCCTGCGTCGTGATTTGCGCGCTGGCTGCGCAAGTGAGCCAACAGCGCCCATCGTACTTGAAGCTGATAGTGTCGATTCCATGTTTATCACCGCTCGTTCATTTCTATTTTATTGATTTGATGAGTACGTAAGAAAAACAGAAAATAGGTTATTTATGATTAACTACGAACGGTTTCTTTCAAAGTTGTAATTATTGTTCTGTATAAAGTGTATCATGGTGTTGGCTAAGTAGCAAGGGAGAGGTACTTTTTTTGAGAACTTGCTACAATGTGATGATGCGTAAACCGCTCACGCGGAGGACGACCAGGGAACTGATCAGGCTGATAGGACCGTTCGAGAGAAGATCGGTATTTTGACTGCTTGCGCGTCCTATTTGCACGCCATCGACCAGTAAAATTGCCTCATTGCCCGAGACTTCGACGCGGAAGGTATGCC
>JBGQJX010000386.1:0-4312 GCA_041499255.1 Ktedonobacteraceae bacterium
AGCCACCACCCTATGAGCGCGTCTCCAACGAGAATTGGCGGAGCCGGGGTTCGGCGCTCTCGTTGCTTAAAGTTTTGCTCTGCAAACAGCGTCGTCGCGCAAGCAGGGATGAGTTGATTGACGCACTCTGGCCTGAAGATGAGCAAGCGAAAATGAAGAATGTGGGGCATGCTTTTGATGCGGCAGTATCAATTCTGCGCAATGTGCTGCGAACCCGCAACGGCCACAGTTTGCTCATCGCCCAAGTTGGAGGTGACGGTCATGCTTGTAAGTTGGCTGATCAAGAGCGTCTGTGGGTGGATGCTGACGCCTTTGAAGCGCTGATCAGCCAGGCGATCAGGGCCGACGATCCACTACCATGGTGGCAACAGGCGCGGGCGTTGGTGCGCGGTGAGTTTTTAGAAGATAATCGCTTTAGTGACTGGGCGCGAGCGCGGCGACAGTCGCTTGCTGCCGACCAGAGCCGGATGGTCTGCGGTCTTGCCGATTGCTATATGATGGCGGGCCAGGCTAATGTTGCTGATGAGGTGCTGCAACGGCACATTGCCTTTCATCCAAGTGATGAAGATGCTCTCTGCCTGCTCATGTCCCATTTAGAACAACGGGAGAAGTATCACGCGGCCTGGCGGCTTTATCAGCGTGCCAGGGAGGAGAGCAAGAAAGATGGCCTCACTCTTACCCCACGTACGCAGGTGCTGGCCAGGCGTATTCGGGAGAAGTTGGTGACGCTTGAAACGAATCCGTCATACGCTGTAAGACATCCTGTTTCACCTATAACTATGGTGACAGAGATGCCTGAAATACCCTTACAAGCACTGACACAAGCTGGCGAGCAAAGCAATATTCTCCCTCTCCTCTCTCAGGCGATTACCCAGTGTATAATAGGGGTAATCAGAGAATTAGAGGGTCAAGAAATGGACAAATTACGCCGCCGATTGCTCCAGCAAGCACTTGGTCTGACAGGCATCGCAATTACCATACCGCTCCAAGAGGTGTTCAACATAGCGGATCTATCTCTTATGCCTGAATCGCGGCAACAGCTTTCAGTAGCGATAACCAGGCCAGCAGCTATGAACGCAGAAGCATTCAGCCACTTTCAGAAACTTGTCGATGGGTGTTGGGGGCTTTGCAATAGCGGTGAGATGAACATCGCAGAGCAAATTCTTTCTACTTTCTTACCACAAATAATACAACTTGCTCCGTATCACTCAGAAGCTGCTCTGCTTGCGGCCCAGAGCCTGCGGCTCCGTAGTATCCTGAGCGCCCATCAAATGAAACTCGCCGACATGATTCCTCTTTGTCAGCAAGCAGTAGTATATGCCCGGCTGGCCAACGACAATGACACGTTATCTGCTGCATTGAACGGCTTAGCTGTCGCATTCAAATATGCAGGACAACCAGAAGCCTCGTTCAACACGTATCAAGAAGCCCTTACCTATAGCGCTCAGGCCTCACCACTATTGCGCTCTCGTGTTTATGCTGGCTCTGCCGCAGCATTCGCACAACGAGGGCGCACACAAGAAGCACTCTTCTACATTGGCAACGCCTACGAGCATTTTCCTGAACATCCAGAAGATGATCCACTTTTCTCGTCTGCTGACAACGGTATATTTATGCTTGCGTACTATCAAGGTCTCATGCGTCTTGCTATGAACCAACCAGAAGAGGCAGAAAGAGCATTTGAGAGCTACAAAGAACATCCTTCAGGCGCTGTGATACCTGAACGAAATCGACTTGAAATCATTAATCATCGAGGCCGAACGGCCATCATATCAAACAATTTAGAGAGGTACGCAGATTGTCTGGAAGAAGGTCTAACAGGAGCTATCGCACTAAAAAGCAAAAAGAGATATGAAGAAGCGTTGACCTTCTACCACCAGGATATGGCAAAGATTTGGCTACGTGAACCACGCATCAAACTGATAGCCGAACGGTTTCAACTCGGCCAGAAAGAAGTTAAATAGGCTTGGGATGAAAGAAAAACGCATCCTGTTCATCGGGCTAGGAGAACTGGGGTCAGAGATTTTTGATTTGTTAGTGCGTGTGCCAGGGAAGCACACATTTCTTGTCGGAGGTAGAAACGAGCAGTATCTCCGCCAGAGAACAAATCTTTCCGTTCTTGCTGCAACACAATTAGGATTGTACCCGGATGTGGCCTGTACATACATGGATGTCTGGAACATCGATCAAACGGCACAGACGATCTCACTCTTTCAGCCCGATATACTTTTTTGCGCTGTCACACTGCAGCGCTGGGGAGTCATTTCAGCACTTCCACAGCCTCTCGCTGAAAAACTCTATGCCGCCCAGATGGGTCCCTGGTTACCCTTACATCTCACGTTAGTCCATAAATTAATGCAGGCAGTCAAACAAACAGGGCTAGTTATCAAGGTTATCAATGCTACCT
The DNA here is from genome assembly GCA_041499255.1 of Ktedonobacteraceae bacterium. Lineage (GTDB taxonomy): Bacteria > Chloroflexota > Ktedonobacteria > Ktedonobacterales > Ktedonobacteraceae > UBA11361. The sequence continues at coordinate 2,408 of JBGQJX010000386.1, forward strand.
ATCCCGACGTGGTCAATCCGGTCCTTGGCAAAATTGGTCTTGCTCCCACAACTGGTATCGGGGGCCTCGCGAATAATGTTCCGGCATTGAGAAAATCTATCGCCTTGAAGCTACAGCAACCGCTAGAACAGGTAGACGTTCGGTTTTTCACGCAACGATATCTCAGCCACAGGATTTCCCGCGCGGGAGATGCGGGAGGAGCGCCATTTCACCTTACCGCGCTAGTTGGCGGGAAAAATCTGACACACCTGCTCGACATGGAAACCATCTTTGATCTCCTTTCCACAACCTTCAAACGGGCGCCAGGGCACCTTATGACGGCAGCTTCAGCAGCCGTCGTATTTGAGGGTATAGCGAATGATACGGGAAAGATCACCCACGCGCCCGGCCCAAATGGGTTGCCTGGAGGATACCCGGTGAAGTTACATGAAAAAAGCGTAGAGGTCGTTCTTCCTGATGATCTGACCATTGAGGACGCCATTCGTTTAAACGAAGACTGCATGAAGTTCGATGGTATTGAGAGGATCAACGAAAGCGGCGCGGTGTATTTTTCGGATAGAGAGATGTCCATTCTCAAGGAGATGTTTGGCTACGAGTGTAAATATATGCCAATTTCAGAAGTCGAGGATCGGGCGATGGAATTACGAGCCAAATACGTAGCTTTTGCGAGTAAGTACCAGTAAACAACCACGAGCACTCATCTATTGACCTGGTGAAATGTAACTGCGGACGTTCTTCACTCAATCATTATAGTGGATTGATTTTCCTTGAATTCAACCAACCGAAAAAAGCATGGGAAATCTTTGCAGAAGTTGAAAAAATGAAGTCAAATATCGCGGTGCCAAAGCGAACTGTTATTGAAATTGTCAATTGTCAGGCTGAAGCTGCTCTTGTACAAAGAGATATGGAATTAACATGTACCCATGTACAAGTAGGTGTAGCAGGGGCTTTGCAATTGAAAAGCGAAAAGCGATTTAACGACACATTTTCTATCTATAACCAGATGCGCCTCATTTGGCCTCGTGAACAGAAGGTCAAGGAACTAGGGGAACTCTTTTACCGATAAACAGAGGTCTTGACAATGGATAATACAAACGAGTTTCTGCTCCGTTCAATGATAGAAAATTGGATTCATGCAAGACAGTCAGAGGATAAAAGAGCAACGATAGCCAACGTGATACTCGTGGTTGCTTCAGCTATTCAAGGCATGTTGGTACTCGTAGGTCTGGATAAAAAAGCACTGCCTCTGACTATCACACTTATTATATTAGGTATCTATGGAGCATTAACCAGCGCAAAACTCTACGAGCGTTCCCAATTCCATATTCTTAGAGCGAGAAAATTGCGTGATCGGCTTGATGAACTATGCCCCGAAGCCCAGGTACAACTCTTACAGAAGGTAGCAGAAGATGAACACAAAACCCATTATCCCGTACTGATGAATGTTCGCCTCAACACCATCTGGCTAGGACTACATACGGTAGTGGCGATACTAGGAGTAGTATACACCATTATCTGTCTCGCAAGGTGAAGTATGATATTTATAATAGCGCCTGTTAACGCAACGGCTCCTTTCAAGGTTTTGACCGGGAAGCTTGGAAAACCTTTACCCAAACCGAAGTTTTTCAACTAGTTCATACGCCTGACATATCTTAAGGGATCATCCGCCAATGACAGATTTTCTCGTCGTACTCACAGCCACAAATTCAAAGGATGAGGCGCAAACGATTGCACACGCACTGGTAAGCAAGCGGCTGGCATCCTCTGTGAATGTCAAGTACTCCCGCCTGAAGGCAGGGGGCTTGTGAGTGGGGTGGCTTCTGCCCGTCTCTCACCAGCCCTGGACTTGACCAGTCCCAGCCAGGGCTGTTCCTACGATGCCAATTGTGGCGGGAAACAGCTATC
>JBGQJX010000387.1:0-4288 GCA_041499255.1 Ktedonobacteraceae bacterium
AGAGTGTTGTTGTGGAAATGATTCCTGCTAACCAGGCAGTAGAAGAGCTCATTCAAAAATATGGGAAACTGGTCTTTCATACCATTTATGGCATGACCGGCGACTGGGAAGAAAGCCAGGATCTCACGCAGGATACCTTCCACCAGGCATTGAAAGCTATCGATGCCGCTCGTTCCACGAGTGGCGACCAGTTTCGCGAAAAGGCCTGGTTGATGCGTATTGCGCTCAATACTGTACGCATGCAGCGCCGGCGTCGCGGTCTTTTTCGTTTTATTCCTTTCTCACAGATGCAGAAAGGCAAGCAAGCAGCGGAGAAAGCCTACGATACAGGCATAGAATCACTGAACGAGCGGGCAGCGCCTGTGCAGCCAGTGGGTTATGGAGCGAGTGAAAGCGATGACCCGGCGGAGCTAATTGCTGAGCGCGATGCCGTACAGCGAACAATGGCACAGATTCCAGCAACGCTACGCGAGTGCCTGTTGCTTTCGGTCGTTGGCAATTTCTCAACCAGTGAAATTGCGCGCATGCTCGACCTGCAAGAGGCGGCGGTGCGCCAGCGTCTGACGCGAGCGCGGAAACAATTCCAACAGTTGTATACCATGGAAAACGCAGCGCAGATGAACGATAATGGCACGCCTGCCACGAGTGTCAGCATGACACAGGGACAGGCAGGCACCCGCCAAAACCACGAGGGACGTGTCGAGAGCCATGTAGCAGAAGAAGAGCTACTCGATACACCTGCCTCGATTTCTGGGAGAAATTATGGAGAGCAACTCTATCGAAAGCCTGCTGTTACGCCACTATGGTAATACAGCGCCTGCACCCGCCGGACTGGAAGAGCAGTTATATGGCTCAGTCCGTCACAAGGCTAACGAGGCACTCAGGGCGCAACTGGCCAGGACGCGTTTGCAACAAAAGCGCCTCAGCCGGAGACAAGCTGTCCGGCTCATGGTGAAAGGCGCTGGTGAGGCAGGAGTGGGCCTGTTGAGTTTAGGAGTGGAAGGTTTGCAGGTGCTGGAAACAGCTCTTGTTAATCAAGAAACCAGGCAGCCAGTTTTACCGTAATGTATGTATTACTGGTTATACCGGGTCAGCTATCATCTATAAGAGTCTATCCATTGTAGTGTTGAGTAGTAGCGACGTTCTCCCTATTCAAGAGACATACACAAGTGAAGAAAGGTATTCCATCATGTTTGGACTTCATATGCCAGAGTTGATCATCATTCTAGTTATTGCCCTTCTTATCTTCGGCCCCAAAAAGTTGCCGGAGATGGGTTCATCCATTGGGAAGAGCATCAAGGAATTTAGAAAAGGGATAAGCGAGATCTCACAGCCAAAAGAAGAGAAGGACGATGAGATCAAAGTTCCCAGTGCTGAGGCACAGAAGCGCGAGTTTCTGGCCAGCCAGAGCATCAGTAACGAGCCGCTCCCGAACCTGGAAGTTAATAAAGTCGAGAGTGAAGTGAGCCACAGCGAAGCAAGCAGCCCTGAGATGAGTCGTGAGTAGTGTTGGTTGTAAGCCCCTGCTTGGAGTAGAAATATGGCAACAAACGAATTAGAAAAGCAGGATCTCATGGCACCAGATGACGATGCAAATATGATAGAGGACGAGGATGACGAGGAGGAGAGTGGTTCTTCTATGACCCTCGTTGAGCACCTGGAAGAGCTGCGCTGGCGCATCTTTAAATCGATCATCGCCATCGCAGTTGGAGCCGTTGTGGCCTTTTTCTTCCGCGTACAAATCCTCAACCTTTTAGAGCTTCCTTTGCCAAAATTAGCGGCGGATTCGCTGACACATGGTAAGCTTGTCGTATCAGGAATCACAGAGGGCTTTTCGGTCTATCTCTTAATCTCCATCGCGGCAGGCTTTATCCTGATGCTGCCTGTGGTACTCTATCAGACATGGGCTTTTATATCGCCGGGGCTGCTTGCCAAAGAGAAGAAATACGCTATCCCCTTTATCTTCGCCGGGGTGATCCTCTTCGCTGTAGGGATTACTGTGGGGTTCTTCGTTTTACAGTATCCGGTGCAGTGGCTGATAACGTTTGCCTCGGACAGTTTTGCCGCGCTGATCACGGCTGGCAGTTACTTTACCTTTGTGGCGTTCTTCTTGCTGGCCTTTGGCATTGTTTTTGAAATTCCGCTGGTACTGACGTTTCTGGCGCAGGTAGACCTGATCTCTTCGCAAACGCTCACAAAGAAACGGGCGGCTTCTCACATTGGTATGTGGATTGCATCGACATTCATCACCCCTGGAGCAGACATTTACAGTCCGATCTTCCTGGGCGTCTCGATGTCTTTCCTGTTTGAACTGTCGATTATCTTCATCAAGTTAATCAAGAAGTAAGATCAGGAAGCTGACGAGACCGGCAATCACTGGTAGGTTGTCGGTCTCATCTTCGTTTCTCCTGGCGCCGGAGTCTCCGATTGTCCAGCATCTGGTGTCGCAGCCGGCTTTGTAGCTGGCTTGAAGCGATTTTGGTGCCCGCGACCAAAATTTCCCCAGAGGATTGAGGAAGCCAGCAGATAGCATACTGCTCCGCCGATAAAGACAGCTGGATAGCCAGAATGAGTGATAATCAATCCCCCAAGGGGCGCCATTAGAGCCCAGGGAACCTGAAATGCCGCCTGGTAAGCGCTATTTGCCACACCACGATGCTGCTCCGCGACAGCCTCCATCGAGAAGACTTGCAATACCCCCATGGACATATCCATCAGCCCCTGGCGGAGAAGGTAGAATATGGCGGCTATAGGGAGAAGTGGGATCAACCCGATCATTACCAGGAGCGGAATACTGGATATTTGCGTCGCAACGACCGAGTTCACTTTGCCGATGCGCCTGGCCAACCACGGCGCAGCGAGGGTGAGCAGGGCAGTGATGGCGGTAGCGCCTCCACTGAGCAGGCCAAAAAGGGCTGGCGAGGCCTTCAACTGCTGCACAAAGTAAATATTGAAATAAGGGAAGAACAACCCTGCTCCCGCCCCTATCAACGCCTGAACCAGCACAAGTAAAAAAATGGTGCTAAACATTACGGTACGAACCAGGACGGGGAGATTGCTGCTCAACCACGCAGGAGCCAGGATGGAGAGCGAACGTGGAGTCTTCCGTTGGCCGGCAGCACCTGGCAGACGAGGTGGCCTACGATCTTCTAGCATAAAGAGGGGGACGAGGCTGGGGATAGCGATCGCGCCGGCCAGGAGCAGGGATAACTGGTAGGAACGAGGGTCGGGTTGCGCTGCCAGGGACAGGCCAAGCCATGGAGGGAATGACGCCATGAGCCAGGAGACGCCGCGAAAATATACGGGTAATATGCCACCGATACTGTTGCCCACGACCGTCGTCACCAACCCAAGCGCAATATTCAGGCTGAAAAGATGTGAACGCTCGCCGGGTGAGCTGTTGATAGTGAGGAATGGGGCGTTCACCACCAGAGTGCCAGCCCCGCCGATGCCAGCAATGAAAGCACTGACCAGCAAGGGGAGAGGTTGACGGAAGAGTATCTGGCCAATACCGGCGCAGCCAATGAGCAAAGTGGAGCAGATCAGGACAGCCTTTCCGCCAAAGCGATCTATAGATATGCCTGCTGGAAAGATGGCTATACCTGCCCCAATTGTTCCCACAAAGAGCACCAGGCCAATGAAATCGACGCCATATCCAAGAGAGAGCAGATAGAGGTTATAGAGGACCAGGAGAATGCCTGTTGTCACGCCGCTCAGCGCATTGCTTATGAGGTACAGGCGGGCATTTCGTTGAAAATGCCCGAACGGTTGTATGTAGTTAAGGAGTTGCCGCATTTTCAGCGCCTGGCGAAGGAGATACTGCTACCTCGACGGGAGCTCCTTTGAATTCTGCTGCTGTTACGCTTCTCTCGTACCCCTGCCCAGGCGAAGGAGATCCATCTCCAGGAGCCTTTTCTTCCATTAAAATGCGATAGCCAGGGCTTCTAAAACCAGCACCTTCTGCCTCCAGCAGTTTTTGGGGACGATTGGACAAACCGGGCAAGAAGAAGGCTTTGAGCATTGTTTGCGCCATCATCGTGCGAGCGCGAAATTCGATGACGGTATCGGCTACACGATTACTGCCCTGATCCACTTTTTTCTCAAGCGTGTGTGTATAGGCAGGTATTTCTTCCGCGGTACGTATGATCTTATTCTCATCCTCCCTGGGTTCTGGGAGGGTACCGTCGATAGCGGCCTGGACGTTTGTATTCACACTATTTACTACTGGCCGTATGCTCTTGATCAACTCGATCTTTTCTCGCACCCAGGCCGTCCCAAGCAGCAAAAC
>JBGQJX010000388.1:0-4259 GCA_041499255.1 Ktedonobacteraceae bacterium
GTGCGTGTTCTTTACGATCCGGAAAAATATCCACCCTCGAACAAAGTTCCATGGAATGTCATTCTAGATGAACTTCATCCATTTCAGAAGCGCTAATGTAAGTGAGAGAGGTGTAACATGCTCAACGCAGAAGAAGAGATCAGACTAGCACTGATAGGATGCAATTTAGCAATGTGAAAGGCGCGAGGATGAGAAACATATTGTTACGCGCAGCAAGGCGTCAAATGGGGTGGAATCAGCAACAACTCGCAGACTTTGCGGAAGTTTCTCTCTCAACCATTGAACGAGCAGAACGTGGGGAACCGATAAGAGTAGATAACATAGAGCGATTATGCATATGTCTTCAAAAGACACCTGAGCAGTTAGGGCTATTAGAAACAGAAGACCAGGGAGTAAACAGACGCCAGACCAATAGAACAATAGCAGGTCCTGTGAGTGGAACGCTTATCACATCATCTACTGACCCGTCTCTTTTGGAGGAACTGTGGGCTGATGATCTGCTCACAATCTATGCTCGTGGAATTGCCGCTTGCCAGGATTTGTACTTTAGTGGCAGGCCATACGAGGTCGAGGCTATCCTACCCCTCTATTGCAATCAAACTGCGCTGCTCGCCCGACAGCCCTCGCCATTGCAGCAATCGGCTGCCAGGCTCGCTTCACAGGCCCAACAACTTACCTGTGAACTAGCCACTGACCGAGAAGACTTCGGGACAGCACAGCAGGCAGGTCAGCAGGCATTTTTATACGCTCATCTTGCAGGCGATAGCAATTTACAAGTAGCAGCACTCATCGGCCTTGCCAACCTTGGCTTTCACCGCAAACTCAGTACAGCCGCACTACGAGCCTATAAGCATGCGGTATCCTTGTTGAACGAAAACGTTACCCCGCTGCTGAAAGGACGTACCTATGCAGGCATCGCGGAGGTGCACGCGATGCGCGGGCAACTTCAGGAAGCTATGCGAGCTATGGGGTTAGCTTATGAGCATTATCCTCTCAGGCCAGAGGATGACCCGGCATATCCTTACCTGCGTGCGTCCCGCTACTCGCTCTATGTGTTTGGTGATGCACAATCCCGACTCTTTCTTGGACAGCCCAAAGAAGCTGATAAAGCACTGATTGCGATGCAGCGGGAGACAAATGATCCACAGATTGAGCCGGTCACGAAGTTGGACATGCTCTATTATCAAGCAGATGTGCAGATTCAACAGGGAGAACTGGAGCCAGGCAGCGCAGTCCTGATCGAGGCGGCAACACTGGCAAAAGATCTCGGATCTCGGCTGTACTTCAACAAGCTTGCCGTAAGCTATCATAACCTACAGGCACAATGGCCGAGAGAATCCTTGGTAGTTGCCTTGGAAGAAGTGTTTCAGCCCTGGTAGCTTGCAAGAATCATCCATAAGGTTACATATGACAGATCAGAAACGCTAATGTAAGTAAGAGAGGTGTAACATGCTCAGCGCAGAAGAAGAGATCAGACAAGCACTGACTGGCAACCCATTTAATAAACCTCATTTCCAGCATGAGGGTGAAGAGGTCACACGATGGATTACCGGCGGTACATTACCCGATGTTTATGTTACTCTTCATCATCAAGGCGACATGATCGAGGTGCGATGCTCAACATGTAGAGCCACGCTCGGATATATTACTGCTGACTATGGGGAGAACATGTCACAGCAACTAGTGGCAATTAGACAAGCAGAACATCAGCACGAATAATAGGAAAGAATCGATTTTGATCTGGCGGGAGAGTAGTTCAGCATGCTAATTTGCCCTTGACTTTTCAACGCTCCTGTTGTACCGTTGTGTAGTATCAAATAACCCATAGGAGAAAACATACAGTGATAACCTTCGTCTAATTTACTCAATGCGCGAAACACATTTCCTGCATCATGACCCATAGAATTGTGACGCGATAAAGCGGATCCCTATGTATGTACCCTGGTGCATGATGTCCTGCGCGCATGGTAGATGACGGTGAAGGTCTTTTCATTGTTGGTGACTGTAGTAGACTATGGTATCTGTCCTACATCTTCAACTTCTTCCCCACGAACCGGCCTTCATCCAGTCTTCGACAGGGCGCAAGGAATTGAGCCGCTACACCTGGGAAACTGTCGTTCCCCAGAATACGGCTTCCACGAAACACCGGAGAATTGGAGTATAGTATGTCTGAACAATCCATACGCACTACAGGCGTAGATAACCAGTCGAGCACGCTGCTCTCGCGCGCGCCTGAGCGCGCCATCCTGGTTGGTGTCGATATGCCCGGCATTGACTGGCCGGTTGAAGAATCGCTGGACGAATTGGCGCAACTGGCAACAACGGCGGGGGTGACGTGCGTTGATCGTGTTATACAACGCCTGGCCCGCCCTCACCCGGGTACGCTGCTCGGCTCCGGCAAAGTCCAGGAAATCGCTGAGCTGGTGCGCTTCCACGATTGCGATGGGGTGATCTTTGATCTTGAGTTGACACCGGGACAGCATCGCACATTGGAGAGAGAACTGGAAACGCAGGTGCTTGATCGCACCGCGCTGATCCTGATCATTTTTGGGCAACGTGCCCATACCAGAGAAGGGCGGCTGCAGGTTGAAATGGCGCAGATCGAGTATGATCTCCCGCGCCTGGCCCGCCAATGGTCGCACCTATCGCGCCAGAAAGGGAGCGTGCAGCAGCGTGGTGAAGGTGAGAAACAGATCGAAGTTGACCGGCGGATGCTGCGACGTGAGAAGGAACAACTTCAGGAAGAACTTGAGCACGTGCGCACCCATCGCCAGCTTCAACGCGAACGGCGCAAAGACGTAGGAGCGCCGGTAGTGGCGCTGGTTGGCTACACGAACGCGGGCAAATCCACGCTGTTAAATCGCCTTGCCAGCGCTCAGACCCTGGCAGAAGATAAACTGTTCGCCACCCTTGATCCTATGACACGGAGGGTGCGCTTAACAGGAGGCCAGGAATTTCTTCTGACCGATACGGTAGGGTTTGTACAACGCCTGCCAACTACGCTGGTGGCAGCATTCCGCGCCACGTTGGAGGAGGTAGCTGAAGCCGATCTGCTGGTACACGTGGTAAACGCGGCCTACCCGGCGCTCAATCGCCAGGTAGAGGCGGTTGAACTGGTGCTGGAAGAGATTGGCGCGGGTGGCCGCCCAATGATCATCGCGCTCAACAAGGCTGACCTCCTGCCCGAAGACACGTTACCTGAACTGACGGGAATAGCTGCGAGCTTACCGGCGGTGCTGGTGTCCGCTCTACGAGGAACAGGTATCGGTGAGCTATTGCGCTGTATCAGCGACAATCTCGTATTGCAGTTTGTCGCGCTCGATGTGTTGATTCCCTACGGTCGCGGCGAACTGGTAGCCCAGTTTCACAAGTTTGGGACGATCGAGCACGAGTGCTACAAGGAAGGTGGCACCCATCTCTGCGGTCACATGCCCGCAAACCATAGTGGCCCATTTATGGCGTTTCAGCAGGCGAGAAGATAATGATACAAACCACCATCTTTCTTTTCGTTTCGTAAAGGGGAATCTGCTTCATATGAATGACCCTTCCTCTGTGAAGAGGCGGAGGGTGAGGAGAACCGCTTCTTGAGCATTCACAATATTTTTAAACGAGAACATCAAAAGGCAATAACAGCTATATTACAGGCGCCGGGGGAGAAGCCATTTCAGTGGTGGAAGAATCTGCTCAAGGGCCGAGAGATGATCATAATAGCCACGTTGCTGCTGGATTTGTCCATCCACCAGGTGAAAAATGCTAACGCCGTCAACCTGAAAAGGGCGTGATAGCCAGCTCTGACCGAGCAGGCGCGGACTGCGGCCACGAGTTGTCCAGGTAACAGCAGCCCGATCTCCTGTGAATAACTGGCTTGCCGGAGTATAGGAAATTGATGGCATAGTCCGAAAACGGCTGGTAAACCATTGTTCTATTTCCCCGCGCCCTCGACGAGGACGTTTCATACCGGAGTCATAGAGCTCGGCGTTGTCGGCGTACAATGAGACGATTGCCGGGACATCATGTCCATTGAAGGCTTCTATCCATTGCTTGACCACCGTACGATGTTGGTCTACCTGGCTTTCGTTTTCTCGCAAATGCATTGTTATTCCTCGTATACTACCCAAAGCAAGGCGCGATAGCGCGCTACAGCGATGGTTTACAAAAGTACAATCAACAGAACTGGTAATAGCGCTACACAAGCGGTTGGTCATAGTATATACTATGGCATAAAATTGGCAGAGTTTCAAAATTGGGATTGATTGCAA
>JBGQJX010000389.1:0-4252 GCA_041499255.1 Ktedonobacteraceae bacterium
AGCCAACGCCAGCGACGCCGAGTTCGTGGAAGCGATCAAAGACGATATCTTCGAAGAGCAAATCTTCGTGTTCACTCCCAGGGGCGAGGTCAAAGATCTACCCGTAGGTTCGACGCCGCTTGACTTTGCCTACCGCATCCATTCAAAGGTGGGCGACAGGTGCGCGGGAGCGCGCATTATCACTGAGAGCACCAACGGCAACACCGAAGGCGATCGCCTGGTGACGCGCATGGTGCCGCTGGATTACGAACTGAAAAGCGGGGAAATTGTCGATATTGTCACCAATCGCACAGCTCACCCGACGCGCGACTGGCTCAATTTCGCCCGCACTGCCGCGGCGCGCAGTAAAATCCGCCGTTACCTCAAGACCCATGAGCGAGACATCAACATCCAGATTGGGCGCGAGCGTCTCGACCGTGAACTCAAAGCCATGGGAGTGGCGCGCGGCGTCGAGACCTTGACCGAAGACGCGGAGCACTGGCTGTCTGCTGAGTATAGCGGCAAATCATTTGAAGATCTCCTTGCCGCCATCGGCGGCGATGAAATACGGCAGCACGCCGTTGCCGTCAAGCTGGTTGATCGCTGGCAACATATACGCGAGCAGCGCGAGGGCAAAGAGGCGAAAGAGGAAGAAGAAATCCTGCCTATCCCGACAGCCCCGAAACAGGGGTCTTCGGCTCGCTTACAGGTCGCGGGTGTCAGCGGCTTGCTAACCACGCTGGCCAACTGTTGTTGTCCGCTGCCTGGCGATGAGATCGTAGGCTTTATCAGCCGTGGCAAGGGAGCAATTATTCACCGCGCGGACTGCAAGAATATTGGTCGCTATCGCGAGCGCGAGCGCGAACGCCTCGTTTCGGTGAGTTGGGTCAGCATGGTGAAGCAGCGCTACCTTGCTCCAATAGTAATAACGTCTCGTGACCGTTCTGGCCTGATTCGCGATATCGCCGCCGTTGTCACTGAATGCGGCGTCAATATGACCTCTGTCGGTACCAACGTGAGCAGTGACAGGGAGACAGCAGTGATCAGCGCCACCTTAGAGATTGACAGCCTGGAGCAACTGAATCGCGTCTTCGCTAAGCTAGAAAAAGTCAAAGATGTGCGTAACGTTGAGCGCGATCTTGGCAGGAAAAAGAAGAAATAGGATAGAAAAAAATGCGTGCCCGCGCGGGCACGCATTTTTTTCTATCCTATTTTATCCGCGTAAACGCTCTAAGACGGGGGGTTGACGTAGTTTCGCTAAAGCGCCAGCTTCGATCTGTCGCACTCGCTCGCGGGTGATACCCAGTTCTCGCCCCACCTGTTCCAGTGGATGTGCCTGACCATTGCCAAGGCCAAAGCGCAACTGTAAGACCAACCGTTCGCGCGGTGTGAGAACCGACTCAAGCACGCGTTGCACCTCATCCTTCAACGTTTGCGTGGTGGCAATATCTTCGGGTGAGGCAGACTCTGTATCGGCCAGCACATCTCCCAGTTCCTGCTCCTCATCCTCGCCGACGGGCAATTCAAGGGAAACAGGAGCGCCAGGAGCTGATTGTAGCTCGATCATACGTAAAGGATCCAGGCCCGTGGCCTCGGCCAATTCTAGCTCTGTGGGTTCGCGCCCAAGCTCCTGTAACAGGCGCTGTCGCTCACGGCGGATACGATTCAGCGCTGTATTGACGTAGACAGGCAAACGGATCGTCCGTCCTTTATCCGCGACTGCGCGGCTGATCGCCTGGCGAATCCACCAGGTTGCATGGGTAGAGAACCTGTGGCCACGACGCCAGTCGTAGCGTTGTACGGCACGGATCAGGCCAATGTTCCCTTCCTGAATTAAATCAAGCAACGTCAATCCACGGCCAACGTAACGTTTGGCAATGCTTACCACTAAACGCAGATTCGCCAGGATGAATTGCTTCATCGCGTCGCGATCACCCATCTCGATGCGCTTGGCCAGCTCGATTTCGCGTTCATGCGTAATCATCGGCACCCGCCCGATCTCGCGAAGATAGGTCATCACAGCATCAGACTCACCGGCATCGGGGTTGTTGACACTATTCTCATCTTGATCTTCTGAGCGGCGGCGACGCATAGCAGTGCGTCGCACCGGCGTTCCTTCGCTGGTAGCTATCGATGGAAGCGCGAGAATAGCAACAGTCTCTTCAAGTTCCGGCGCGTCATGCAACTGAGTCAGGTCTTCATGCATAGCAGACATTTCTTCCAACTCAAGGGAGACCGGTTCCAGACATTGCATGTCCTCTTCCATCTCCTGCTCTCCTTTTCCTGGCCCCTCTTCTACATCTTCCTCAAGGGTATAATCAAGATCCTTGTTAAGCAACTGTTCGACAATATCGAACGGCTGCTCCTGATCTACTTTTGTGCTGGTATCATCCAAAATTAGCGTTGTCCCCGTCATGGCACGCTGTTGTATGTCAATCATTCTGCGCCCTCCATGAAAGTACCTAATAAATCTTAAACAGCAAGATATATGTTTCGTCGTCCGGTCCTTCACTCAAGGAAAGCGATCCTTAGATCGAACACCTGGTCCGAGTACCGAGTGGGAGGAAATCAAAGACTTGTCATTCTGTTTCTACTATAGGAAACACGACCAGGCAGGAAAATATTCCTTCACATCTAATTATACCGTATGATTCCCCTTTCGTTCTAGTCCTGTAAGCCAGTTTTTATGCAGGCTGTGTAAACTCGTATATATTTACTACGTCTCAGCCCCTACCAGGGTAGCAACTGTCTAACGACCAGCTTTGAAGCCCGCCTCATGGCGATATACCCATATACAAGTGTATCGCCATGAGGCGGGCTCCAAATCATTACACATTCGTTGACCCTCACGCTAGTCCCTTGACGTTAAGTGGCCTCTCATCTAGAATAACAGAATGGAGACGTTTTCGCAACTCTTAGACGTTACAATTAAACGCGTTGACGAAAGTTTACCGCTGCCGGCCTATGCCACACCTGGTTCTGTAGGTTTCGACTTGCTTTGTCGCGTGTTTACAGAGATTGCTCCGCGTTCGCTGGGACTTGTCCCCGCGAATGTCATCGTGCGCACCCCGCCGGGCTATATGCTGTTGATTTCGCTCCGCAGCAGCACTCCACGGCGCAAAGGGCTGCTCGTTCCTCATGGTGTCGGTATCATCGATCAAGATTATTGTGGCGCGGGGGATGAAATCATGCTGCAAGTCTATAATTTTCGCGACGAGCCGGTCACCATCGAACGTGGAGAGCGCATAGCGCAGGGGATGTTCGTGCCTATTGCGCGTGCAACCTGGCACGAAGTCGATGAAGTGGGCCAGGGGCGCGGCGGTTTTGGAAGCACAGGTGAATGAGTACCATGCCGGAAACAGATTACTACGCTATTCTCGGCGTATCTCCTCAAGCAGCGCAAAGCGAGATAAAACGTTCCTATCGCCGCCTCGCCCGTAAATATCATCCTGACCTCAACCAGCAGGCTCTCGATACCTACATCAAACGTCTCAACGAGGCCTATGGTATCCTCGGTGATTCAGCGAAACGGGCTGCCTACGATCAGCAGCGTCTCCTGGCAGAGAAGCAGCGCAAAGCAGCGCGAGAAACCCTGCGTCAACAGCAGGAACAAGCGCAACAACAACCTAAAATGACCTGGATTCAAGGCATTTTTGGCTTCGTGCGAGAATTAAGACGAGAGCTGCGCGAGCCGTAGCGGCCTTTCAGATGAAGCGCAAAAACATTATAATGGGAGGATTATCAACGCATGACTACAACACCACTCTTACCTGGCATCAGCCAGAACACAGTGAAAACAGGTCGACTTGAGATAGCATACCTTGAGGCGGGTACTGGAAGCACCCCGATTGTACTGGTGCATGGCAACACCTCTTCATCTCTCTTCTATCAGGACTTCATGCTGGCGCTGGCTGCCACCAACCACCACAAAATCTACGCGCCGGATATGCGTGGCTTCGGCGATACTCAGCCGCTGCCGATAGATGCAACGCGGGGTCTGCGCGATTTCTCAGATGACCTCAATGCCCTGGCGCAGGCCCTCGGCTTGACCTCATTCCACCTGTTTGGCTGGTCATTGGGCGGCAACATTGCCATGCAATACGCGATAGACCATCCCGGCACGCTGCGCACGCTTACAATACAGGCCCCTGGCTCTCCCTTTGGCTTTGGCGGCACGAAAGGACCAGAAGGCACACCAACCTGGCCTGACTTCGCTGGCAGCGGTGGTGGCACGGCCAACCCTGATTTTGTGCAGCGCATCAAGCAAGGTGAC
>JBGQJX010000390.1:0-4244 GCA_041499255.1 Ktedonobacteraceae bacterium
AAACGAGGCTCACGCGGCGCGAAATCTTCCACCACCAGTTGTCCTCCAGGCGCCAGCAGCCTCTTCAACCCCGCTAACATTCCCGTTGGTTCTGGCATGTCATGCAACGCATTCGTGCAGGTGATGAGATCAAAGGTCTCCTGTGCATATGGGAGATTTGCTGTCACCCCAGCGCCGATTTTCACGCGTTCCAAATGGACGTTCGGCATGTTTTTCAAGGCAATCTGTGCCTGTGCAAGCATAGCTTCGCTCACATCTACCCCATACGCCTCTACGCCAGGCAACTGGGCAAGCAACCGTTGCAGTAAGATACCTGTCCCACAAGCGACGTCAAGCACACGTGGACAGTGTCCGAGTCGCTTTTGAATACTACGGAGAGCGCTCATATCAATCATTACCAATGTTTCCTCAAGCGTCCTTGCAGTGTATGTATGCCAGCGCGTGTTGTAATGCTGCGCGCGCTTCCCCGTATAATATGTGCTCATTCGTACCTTTCTTGTGTGCCAACATCTTATGATATGTGCTTTATTTTTGATGAATGATAGATGTTTAACAAGTTGACCCAAATGTTCGCGCGCCTGGCGGTATTTCCGCTTGAAACAGGTTGGATTTGATCAAGGGTGATTTGCCATTCTCTCACCCTTCGAACATCCTGCGCAGCTCGTCATAATTAAAGCGTTTCATCAAACCACTCGCATATTCTCTCGGCTGCTTCTTTCGGGTGTGAAAGCATCCAATACACACTGCCGTCGACTTCGACTAACCGTTTCTTCACATTGGGTAGACGATGGTATAAATCTTCCACATACTCTATGAACGCACTTCCCCCAAATCCTCTGAGAGCAACCATGAACATGATAGGGATTTTTAATGCCGTCAGTGGTTGTGGAGGAGGCGTCAAAAGCAGGGACACGATAGCAGAAAGTGGATACCATGTATCGAAATCGGGATCATTGAGATATCCTTCTCTCACTAGCCGGCTTTCTACTTCTCGATTTCCTTCCTTTGTGTCGATTAATTCTTTCCAATCGAGGTACGATGAAATGGGCAATTTTACAGATGGGGCTATGCTGAGGAGTAGTTTTGCAACAGGAAGCAGTATTTTTCGCCTTTGAGCGGCGCCTTTGCCTTGCATAATTGCTTCTCGAAACTTTTCTTCGGTAAGTATTGCCGGGGCATTTTGGAACACGACGCTTTTCATCGGGCTTTCCGTCAAAGCCAGGTAAAAGACGACATATCCGCCCAATCCTTCGGCGAATACCCCGATTCTGTCATTAAAATTGGTTGCAATGTGGTCCAGCGCATCCTTGTGGCGAGACATGAGCTCCCGAATGGTAAAACCGCCATGCTTGGGCATGAGAAACACATTATATCCCCTCAAATGCATGAGGTAACCCAGTTCGGCGAAGACATATGCATGACCGCCCGACCCTGGAGAAATCAGGATAGTGGGGGCGTTTTTGCCCGCTTCAAAGTAGATGAGCTCGAAAAGCGCAGCGCCCGAAGGAAAAGTGGTTCGTTGCAGGTGCCTTTCAATCTCGTCCGCGCTTGTTTCCTGTACATACATGTGCCAATAGCTTCGTTTCATGGTTCTCATTTACCCTCTTTCTCAAAGCATTCGATACTTCTGCCCCCTCCTTTTCTTGAGGTTGTTTCCATGCTCACTCGTTCGCGTTTCAACCTCCTTCACACCCTTCTAGAATCAGGTATGCCTTATAGCGGTCTCATAGCGGTCTCGCGGCTTGCCGCAGATTGGACTTGATCAGAGGCGCCTTGCCAGCAGCGGTCTTCGGTATGCTCGTCACTCGTTGCACTTCCACGCGCGGGACGATGGCCCCTTGCTCTCGAAGCGCCTGTCGCAAAGTATCTGCGAGCATCTCATCTTCAAACTCGCCACGCACGCCGCTCAACAGCACACTCAGGCCATCGACCTCTTGTATCACCTGCCAGCCACTGACGGGGAGCGTATCCATGTTGCGGCTGAAGACCAGCGGATGCACGTTCACCACTCCACCAGCGACACCCGGAAAGGAGAGCACATCCTCCACACGCCCTTGAATAGCGTCGATCAGCGCGAAGGGGTGCCCAGAAGGGCAGGGATCAATCGCCAGGCGTACACTGTCGCTCAATTCGTAGCGGATCAGCGGCTGCGTGCGGCTCCCGAGCACAGTCATGAGGAGCTTGTCACCGTAGACGCCTGGGGGCACCGGGCGGTTGCCCTGGTCTACTACCTCGAAGATCACGAGATCTTCCATGAGATGCATGCCCCGATGGTGGTCGCACTCAGCGGCAAGGCTGCCACTTTCGGTGGCGGCGTACTGGTTGAAGAGCCGCTCACCCCAGGCCTGCACAATGCGCCGCCGTGTTTCCTGTGTCAGCACCTCAGAGCTGGTGAACACGGCACGTGGTCTGATCTGGAGACGTCCCGCAAGCTGCTCTTCGGCCAGGATACGCATCATGGAGGCATAGGCAATCAGCACCTCCGGTTGCCAGGCATTGAGGCGCTCGACGATGGTTTCAACTGGCTCGCTCGCCGCCAATCGAATTTCCGGCATCCACCAGCTATGTGCCGTCGCGTTGACTCGCGTCGACATATGAATGGCGGTGGTCGAGGCGACGGTTGCCGTTTTGACACGGCGCGTCAGGTCTAGCTTGACGCCCCCCCATTCGCGTGCTCGGGCAAATGAGGCCAGCACCGTGATCCACTCGGCACGATTGAAGAGGAATATTCCTGGGTGACCGCTGCTCCCTGAAGTAGCGTTGACCCAGTAACGTCCAAGGAAGTGCTCATCGCCGGTAAGGTTCCTCATGTGCATCTTCACCTTCTCCAGTCGAATGGCACGGTCCGTCACCAGTTCGTCGAAGTGTTCCATCAGCAGCGCTTTCGTGAGCACCGGGAGCTCATGGAGCGGAGCACCAGTCAGTCCTTGATGAAACTGTTGGTAGAAAGGCGAGTGTGCGTAGGCGTAGTCGCGCAGGTTGCTTAGAGCATCCGCCTGGTATGACTCCAATTGCTGGCGCGTCCAATGATCTCGCGGGCGAGACTGCCGCATCTCCGATAGCACGCTCAAAATGATTTGAATATCCATGTCGTCCTCTCATTGTTCTAGCATTTCAGCCATGTAATTAGTTCTTTTATGAAGGAACAGCATTCAAGAACTGTTCAGGTTCTTCTAAAAACTCCCTGCGGCAGCCCTTTGAACAGAAGGAGTAGAGCTGTCCATCCCATTCTGTTGTGACAGCCTTCTCTCGCTCGACCTTCATGCTACAGACCGGGTCGGTGGCCATGGTCGTCATCTCCTTGAATGTTCCATCTTCCAACCAGAGCACACGGTCGGCTATGTCCTGGATGCGTTGATCATGGGAAACGATGACCACGCTTCTTCCCTGTTCTTTCGCGATATTTTGCAGCAGCCGCATGATTTCGTGCCCAATTTTCGAGTCCAGGTTCGCCGTCGGCTCGTCAGCCAGGATAAGGGCCGGGTCATTCACCAGAGCACGAGCTATCGCTACCCGCTGCTTTTCGCCTCCAGAGAGTTTCTCCGGAAGAAATTTCAGCCGCTCGCTGAGTCCAAGGCCGGTGAGGATGCTGGCAGCCTTCTTTCGCGCCTCACTACGTTTCGTTCCAGCAAGTTCTGCCACGAGAGCGATATTGTCGAGTACGGTGAGCGCTGAGAGCAGGTTGAAATCCTGGAAGATAAACCCAAACTGACGCAAGCGGATACCGGGCAGGCGATTTTCCGCCAGTGCGCTGAGCATCGTTCCGTTCAGTTGAATCGTTCCTTCTGTCGGCTTGAGCAAGGCTCCCATCATCTGGAGCAGTGTTGTTTTCCCGGAGCCGGATGGCCCCATAATCAGGACAATCTCACCCGGTGCCACCTCAAGCGAGACATCACGGACGGCCTGAACTTCAGTTGTGCCAGCACCATAGCGTTTGGTGACATGTGTCACTTGTAATGTTGTGTTCTTTGTCATGTTTGTGCTCCTTTGAAGACCATGGCCGGGTCAAGTCCGGCTATCTGCCGAATGGGGAGAAGCGCGGAGAGTGCCGCGATCACGAGCGACACAATGCCAACTTTGAGTAATGATGCGCCACTGATTTGCAGCGTCAGGGGGAATCCCAGGTTCGGTATAGCAACGGAGAGCAGGAAGGTGATAGTGAGTGCCAGAGCAAATCCTACCACCACACTGTAGAGTGCCTGCGCTAAGACCGTGCCATACAGGTAGCGATTGCGGGCACCCAC
>JBGQJX010000391.1:0-4239 GCA_041499255.1 Ktedonobacteraceae bacterium
GGCTTCGGCGATGGAGCGCTGGCAATGAACATCCTTGGCTCCCAGATGGGGCCGTTGACAGTATTACTGGCGGGGGATAAGAGCCAGCACGAACACTATATTGCGCCGTTCTGCGATGAGCAGAAAGGGCACTTACAACGAGGGAGCCTGGCATTTGCTGAGCGAACAGGTGGCTACACCGTAGCAGAGATTAGTGCGACTGTACGCGAAGAAGGCGCGATTTTTATCCTTAACGGGAGCAAGCGCGATGTAATTCACGGGGGAAAATCCAGCCCGCGAGTCGTTATAGCCCGGCTGGAGGGTACCAATGGCAGCGATGGATTGTGTGCAGTGATGGTTCCTGTAGACGTCGCGGGAGTGAGTGTCAGCCAGGACGGAGAGAAATTAGGGCTGATCGCTGCAACGAGCGCCTCGTATGTATTCGAGAACGCGTCCATCTCGTCTACGTGCATGCTAGGCGAAGCGGACAATAACGGGGTGATACGAGCCGCAAGTCTGTACAACATCCTGCGTGCCGCCGTAGCCTGTGGAACGGCGCGGGCGGCACTTGATTATGCTAAGGACTATGCTAAAGGGCGCATTGCTTTTGGCCGTCCCATCGTTTCATACCAGGGGATCGCATTTATGATCGCTGAGATGGCTATGAAGCTAGATGCAGCCAGGTTGCTAATCTGGCGCGCGGCGGCAAGTTGGGACCGGGGAGATGGAGCGCCCACTTTGCTGCGGGAAGCAGAGGCGGCGCAGTACCAGGCTATAAAGATTGCAAAGTCAGCGACGATAGATGCCATTCAAATTCTTGGCGGAGCTGGTTTTATCCAGGATCATCCCGCCGAGATGTGGATGCGTAACGCAGCAGCGATGGAGTAGAGCGACATGATTGATTTTACCCTCAGCAAATCACAAGAGGCGGCGCGTGATTATGCTCACCAGGTCGCGCGCGAAGAAATGCGACCCATATCGCTAGAATGCGACCGCGCGGAGAAGATTCCGGACTCATTCTTCTGGAATATGCAGCGACGGTTCTGGGCCGGTGCGGCTGGCCAGGCTCGCATGCAGGCACAAGAGGAAGAGGGAAAGCAGGACAATGTGCTCTCGATTCTCTCACAAGAGGAGATGGCATGGGGAGACGCAGCACTCTCTACAGCGATACCAGGGCCGGGGTTGGCTGCTCCGCCTATTCTCTCGCAGGGGACGCCTGAACAACAGATGAAGTTTCTCGGACCTTATATGGACGGGCAATTACACTGGGGAGCATTGGCGCTGACGGAGCCTGGGATTGGATCGGACGTGGCCGGGATGTCAACGACAGCGGTGCTGGAGGGCGATGAGTGGGTGCTCAATGGTCACAAGCACTACATTACGAACGGCGCTCGGGCAGACCTGGTGGTGACGTTCGCGACTATCGATAAAAGTCTGGGGAGGGAAGGCATCCGACCCTTTGTGGTGCCAAAGGGAACACCCGGTTTTATGGTTGGACGGATTGAAGAGAAAATGGGGCTGCGCGCCTCGCAGACCGCTGAATTGATCTTTGAGAACTGCCGCATTCCCAGGGATCATTTACTGAGTGGTCGCGAGAGCAGTAAAAAGGCGGGGTTCAAGGCTGCGATGGGTACTTTGGACGCAACGCGCCCGATGGTAGGAGCACTGGCAGTGGGTATCGCACGGGCGGCGTATGAAACGACGCGCCACTGGGTGCGGGAGGAGTTGCCAAAGGGATTTCCACCTTATAAACGGCAGGAGATCGAGCAGGAGTTGGATGAGATGCAGCAGGAGTTAGAGATGGCTCGCTTCCTGGTATGGCGTGCGGCATGGATGGCCGACAGAAGGATTCCGAACTCGAAAGAGGCGTCCATGTGTAAGGCCTACGCGGGGGGATTGGTGATGAAGGTAACAGCCGCTGGAGTGCGTATTACGGCACCAGGTGAAAACTGCGAGTCCAGGCAATTTCTGCAGAAGTGGTTCCGCGATGCGAAAGTCTTTGATATCTTTGAAGGTACCGCACAGATTCAACGACTGGTGATCGCTCGCCGATTGTTCCCAGAGATCGATATTCCCTAAGTCAGTCAATAATTGTGGTAGCCAGCCTCTTGATAAGGGCGCGCCAGGCTACCACAATGTATTATTTCTGGGTATTTTCTACCAGGACATCCTCATCCTCATCCAACAGGAAATCATCTTCCTCTTCGAATTGCTGATGCAACTGGACGTTGAGAGAACGATTGTCGCGCTTGTTTACGCGACGGCGTTCCAAGGATTCGCGCTTAAGGTAACCGCGTTTCAGTTCTGAGTGTTTATCACGTAGCTTCCCTCTCATGCTTTCACCTCCTCTCCATTGAAGTAGTGATGCGCTGCATATGGGCATACAAACGTAACAGGCTAAGCAAGTTGGTAGAGCCTTTCTTGGACTATGTGAATACGTCTTACGCGAGAAAACTCAGCGGTCAGACGTACAAAAAACCTGCAAATCATGTTGTTTCTCTATTGGTGAAGTGTTGATATTTTCATGTTGAGGAGTGCCAGCGCACTGTGAGGAAGTTCAGGGGGAAAAGAAAATGCCCGGACCTTGATAGGCATC
The DNA here is from genome assembly GCA_041499255.1 of Ktedonobacteraceae bacterium. Lineage (GTDB taxonomy): Bacteria > Chloroflexota > Ktedonobacteria > Ktedonobacterales > Ktedonobacteraceae > UBA11361. The sequence continues at coordinate 2,576 of JBGQJX010000391.1, forward strand.
CGAGCAGCAACAACATTTGGCATAGAGAAGCTACCTACACTCTCGTGTTGCTTACTGGATGAGTTCCACCGTTTCGTACACATTGCGCGATTAATACGATTACTTTTTGCATAGAACTCACCCCCCTTTAGTTGATGTATTTTCATCTTTGCTACTAACCAACAAACAGTAAATCTGGTATGAGTGTACTCGTAGATTTGGGAAAAGTCAATAGTAATAGGATAAATTTTTTCAAGGACTTTCGAAAGCTAGAGTGCTGTCAAGAGTAACCAGGTTTCGTATATCCAACCAGATGGATTCATCTTCTGCAGTCAGAAATGGCAATTGCAAGAAGAACACAACAGGAGAGAGAGAAACAATGCACAACAACACAAACAACACTAAACCCACAGCGTTCGCCATGTTTTGTCTCCTGCTTTTAAGCACACTTGTGCTTTTAGCAGCATGCGGGAGTAACTCATCAACGGGGTCCCCACCGACATCATCGACAGCTTCAAGCAACCCGGCCCCGACAGCCACTAGCAGTGGCGGTGGTTATTACGGTAAATATGGCAATGGTAGCGGAAATACGACACCTACAGCAACGACAGCGCCTACTGGAGCGACACAAACGGTAACAATCACGACAGACAGCAGCGGCCAATTTACGTTTAGTCCAAAAACGCTCACGGTCTCAGTTGGCACCACTGTTATCTGGAAGAATACGACTCAAGCCCCCCATACCGTGACAAGCAACGATGGTAAAACATTCAATACAGGAGATTCGAGCCCAGTAACACCGGGCACATCATTTTCCTTCAAATTCACGACGGCAGGGACGTTCGCGTATCACTGCGATTTCCACCCCTTTATGGTAGCGACGATCATTGTCAAATAACGCTGGTAGTGATGAAAGACAGCTACAAATATGTGATAGAGCCTGGCTTCTAAAGGACGCCAGGCTCTATCACGCTCATGAGAAAAGGGCATTTGTAGAGATGTTTAGCTATGGTAGTTGCCAGCCTGGGTTAAAAATATTTTGAGCAGGCCAAATATAATAATTGATGCGAAGCCTATTTCAAGCACAATCATCACGCTCCAGAGCCAGGTGAGGTCGTGTGTGTGCGCATTGACATCCAGCGAATTGACAAAGAGCGGGATTAAAATCATCAATGGAACGGCAAGGATTGCGATACAGAGTACCACAACAAAAGCTGGTAGGATGATGCGCCAGAGACCTGTGTCACGTAAGTTTTCCGTCTTGGCGGTGCCGTAGGCCTTTCTATGTTCAATAGCGGCTACCTCAGTGGATTCTGGGGTAGAATTCCCTGTTGGCGCTGTTGTGGCTGGTTGTCCAGTAACAGTTTTCTCGTCCATAATCAAGCTCCTCAAAATCGTTTGATACCGGAAACTTTCTGGTTTCTTACCTTATATTGTACATGCTCAGATAGTTTGATACAATGCCTTCAGTTACCCTCTTACTCACGATTACTATGTTGTCTCTTCCAAACCGCGCGATGAGAATAGCAGGAGATCATGCGACAGAACCAAGAAGCCAGTATATCCGAGAGAGAGCCGATTTCCTGGTGGAGTTGGCGACCGGGCATTAAGCCACGAACTGCTTTCATAGTCGGGGGACTTTTATCGTTGGTGGCTTTGATGCTGGCAAGCATCGGGCTGATTAC
>JBGQJX010000392.1:0-4227 GCA_041499255.1 Ktedonobacteraceae bacterium
CCTCCGCCTCTTCGCCAGGCGCATCCAGTGGGTTACTTGTCCAGGCTCCTATCGCCAGATACACCGCGTCGAAGCCCTCCGCAAAGAGATCATCGATAGTGAAGTCTGTCCCAAGTTTGACGTTGCTTTGCAGGTCAACGCCCAGTTGCCAGACATGATCGATTTCACGATCCATCAGGTCCTTCGGCAAACGGTATTCAGGAATACCATAGCGCAACATACCTCCTGGTTGTGGCTGCATATCGAACACTTTACAGTAGTGTCCTCTCAATGCCAGGTAGTACGCGCAAGTTAGTCCCCCGGGACCAGCACCCACAATCGCCACTTTCTTACCAGTCGGCGGATCCTTGAGAAAAGGGATAGGTGGATCGAGCAAACAGGTTTCAGCGGCATACCCATGCATACGGCAGATAGCGATCTCTTCCTCGACCAGCGCGCGGCGGCAGGCCTTCTGACAAGGCGCGGGACAGGTCAGGCCCAGGATATACGGGAAAGGCAGCACCTCTTTTACCAGGCGCGCGGCCTCTTTCATCGAACCCTTCGCAATCAGCTCCAAGTAGCCTGGAATGTCGATATGCGTCGGGCAATCAACCTGGCAGGGTGGCTGGCAATAGGCGTTATGGTCTGAGAGCATCATTTCCAGGTTGGTACGCCGGATTTGAAACAATTCGTCAGACTTCGATGTGACCACCATGCCGGGTGAAGCCGGAGTATTACATGACGGCAGGGGACGGTCTACACCTTCGATATGCACAAGGCACATGCGACAGGCAGATGTCGGCTCTAGCTTCTCGTCATTACACAGGTTAGGGATATCCTCAATCCCGTTGTCTATCGCCACGCTCAGGATCGTCTGGCCTTCGTAGGCCTTGACGGTTTTGCCATCAAGAGTAAATGTGAAGCCGGGTTGTCCAACCTCGTTGCGCTCCATCGGCGCCGCCGGAGCCTGGGCTGTCAGTGAAAAATTGTCTCGGATTGATATAGCCATGTAGTTCCTCTTCCGAGTTTCAAATACTTCCATTCATCGTCGTGTATTGTCGGGATGACCTTGCGGTTACCCTGTAAGTATCTACGGTAAAACATGTTTGGTTACAAAGCGATGAGCGCGCACCGGAATACATGTTCCAGTGGGACACTCTTGCTCTTCAATATGCATCTGGAAGTGATCGGGCCAGTAGCGTTTAGCCGTCTTCAGCGCATTAGGCGCCTGTACGCCAAAGCCACATAAAGAGCCATTCGGGACGTAGCTGGCAAATTCGTCCAGCACATTCAGATCCCTAGTGACGCCGAGATCACTCACTATACCTTCAAGAATACCGGCAATGCGTTTGACGCCTAAGCGACATGGGACACATTTACCACAGGATTCCTTCGCCAGATAGCGGCTGCGTTCCATCGCCCACGCGACCATACAGGTATTCGCGGGAAGCAACTCGATCACACTGGAGCCGACAATAGCGCCCGCTTCTTCCAGGGGATCAAAGTCGAAAGGCAGGTCAAGTAACGATGTTGGCAGCGCGCCCCCTTCGGCGCCTCCCACTACGATGGCTCGCAATTCTCCATCTGGCCGTGTGTAGCCGGCATGGCGCAGGATTTCACGGAGTGTCGCGCCAAATGGCACTTCGATCACTCTTGGCTCGCTATCAGGGACATCATCGTAGACCGTCAGCACCTTTGTCCCGCCAGTTGTATCGCTACCAACGCTCCTGAAAGTCTCAGCGCCGCTGCGTACAATGAAAGGTACATTTGCCAGCGTTTCAATGCAGTTGATGGCGGTAGGCTTATCCCACAATCCATACTGCGCGGGATATGGCGGGCGCTGCTCAGGCATGCCACGGCGCCCCTTGATCATAGCGATTTGTACGGTCTCTTCGCCGCCCATAAAGCCAATATCAACGCCGATTACATTGATGGTGCAGCTAAACTCGGTCCCTAAAATATCGCGTCCCACCATGTTGGCATCAAGGGCCTCGTTCAGCGCTTTCTGCACAGTGGCAACTGCTTCGTGATAAATATTGCGGGTAAAGATGTACGCCTCCGTAGCACCTACCGCGTATGCCGCGAGCACTATGCCCTCAATGACCTGGTGTGGATTGCGTTCCAGCAGCGATCGAGCAGCCAGGGCGCGCGGATCTGCATCGTAGGCATTACAGATGACATATTTCTGATTATCATCCATATTGCGTACAATACGCCACTTCTCGCCGGTCAGGCGACCCGCGCCGCCGCGACCACGCAGTTTCGCATCGATGACCTGCTCGATGATCTGATCTGGTGTTTGCTCGTTAATGGCATGTACCAAAGCAACGTAGCCGCCAGCGCGACGATATGCATCAATTGAACGCACATCAGGCTCGCCCCGGCGGCGCAACACTCTATATGAACTATCAAATTCAGGCATTTGGCTGTCTCACATGATGAATATTACCCCATACGCCGCGCTTATCGGGCGCCAACCCACGTTCGGGTTGATCGTCTCGCTTGATACCCCTGGCGACAGGAGCAGGCTTAAATTTTGGACTCATTGTAGCGATACCAAAGATATCGCTCAGGTCGACACCGCGAACCTGCACGATGCGTTTCGCCACTTGCAAGGGAAGATACCCATAGATATCCATTACGGCATCAAGCAACGAAGGCAGATCGCCAGCCTCCTGCGGCCACGTCTCCAGCAGCTCATCAACCTTGCTGAGCTCAAGCTCAGGCTCCAGGTAATCTTTGACGGGCATAGAAACACAGGGCGCTACCGGCTTGTCATGATACTCTACCGCATATTCTGAGATACGTGGGATGTAATAGCCAGCCTTTGAGGCACCCGTCGCGGCAGTCAGTTTGCGCGAAGTAAACTTTTCAGCACCCTCGCGAATATACGACTCGAACCAGGGGCGCACTCGCCAGGAGTGCATTGGCTCATATTCAATAGTAATGGCACGCGGGGGGCAGGCCTTCTCGCACAACAAGCAGGCTTCACACTTCAGATTGAAATCAGTTTGCAACCCCTCTTGCCTGGTCAACTGAATCAGGCCGCGGCTGCGCGGTGGCAACTTTGGTTTTTCATAGGGATAGAGCCGCGTCACCTTTGGACGGAAGAGATGGCTAAACGTCAGGCCCATGCCCTCAAGGATACCACGCATACACTACACCTCTATTTCCTTTTCACCGCGCACTTTAAGTCCCTGCTTGGCAATCTTCTCACGCAGCTTCAGGATACCCTCAATCAGTGCTTCGGGACGGGGAGGACAGCCAGGAACATACACATCCACCGGCACAATAGTATCGACTCCCTGGACAGTGTAGTAGCTATCATAAAATTCACCGCCAGAGTTTGCGCATTGGCCCATGCTGATGACCCACTTCGGATCCGGCATCTGCTCCCAGAGTAACCGCAGGCGCGGCCCCATTTTGACCGAGACCGTCCCGGCCACAATCATCAGGTCAGCCTGGCGCGGGCTGGAACGGAAGACCTCCGAACCAAAGCGTGAAAGGTCATAGTGCGCCTGCGCGCTGGCTATCATCTCAATAGCGCAGCAAGCCAGACCATAGCCCAGCGGCCACACCGACTTTGATCGCGCCCAGTTCTGCGCCCATTGCAGCATATCCATAAAACTGGTGATTTGAACTGGTAACTCTTGATCTCCTGGAATATATTCATGGGGACCAGAAGCCATAACAATTGGTACCGGTTTACGTCGTCCACCAGAAGCCGACACTTTCCCATCTCCCGTATTCTCGCTGCTCATAGAACAATAGCTCCTCAGCAAAGGTTTAGCAGCACCATTGCTCGGTTGATATAATGCAGTCTATTGTAAAGCCTATCTAGCACAAAGTCCAGACAGCACACCAAAAAGAGACTTTTCAGCCTCCCTTCATGCCTTATTATAGCATGATGCAACCAGCGGTGCCACTCAATTCTTTATTCTCGTGTCGAATGGGCCTATCCGCAGCGGCGCTGCGGATAGGCCCATTCGACACAAAAAAACTCGCGAGGCTCGCTTGCGGGCCGAGGGTACAAACAGCGGGTATGATATCATAAATAGAAAATATAAAGGAGCATTATTTATCTTTATGTCAAATACAATCAAAGCCATCATCTGGGACCTCGACGGAGTAATCATCGACAGCGCCGACGAACACCGCCGCGCCTGGCAACGCCTCGCCCGTGAAGAAAACATAAAACTCACCGACGACGACTTCTGGGCCACCTTCGGCAAACGCAACGACGACATC
>JBGQJX010000393.1:0-4207 GCA_041499255.1 Ktedonobacteraceae bacterium
AGTGGCTGATTTCCGGCCAAACCCATCCGATGGCCATGACGCTATCCAAATTTACCAGGTCAATCATACACACTCTTCGCCAATCGCTGGCACAAACGTGCAGGGTGTATATCCTGCTGGCATCTACTCTATTTCTACCATAACTAATAAAATAGCTGGGACACCCGTAGGGGCCGATTTATCGCGCCCACCGCCGATTTATCGGCCCTCCGTGCTCTTTATCGCTATCCGGATTATTTTGTGAAACCTCATAATAGAAAGAACGTATAGGCTATGGTGGCAACACGTCCAGAAACCAGCACAATCGCTATTGCGCGCACCTCTAATGGTATAGAGGAGGCGGCACACCGCGTCATTGAGCAAAGCGGAGGTATGGCCTCTGTCCTCAAGGGTGCAAAGATAGCAGTCCTCAAACCGAATTTTGTGGCCGGTCGCAGCGCGGAGACTGGTTCGACTACCAGCTTTGCTTTGCTTAAGGCTGTCGCAGAAGAGGCGCAAGCCTGCGGCGCGGAGGCAGTCCTCTGTGAAATACCCGGTACCGAGTTCGACCGCGAAGCCACCTACACCATTCTGGGTGTAGAACAGTTCTGTCAAAAACACGGCATTCGCATTCTACGTATAGATCCCGAGGGCGATGAAACGGATTGGGTTGAAGTGCGGCCAAAGGGGGCTAAGAAGTTGCGTCGCTTCCACGTCCCGCGTATGCTCGAAGAAGCATGCCTCATCAACCTGCCCGTGCTGAAAACACACGTGGTCTCGACCATGACGCTGGGCATGAAAAACCCCATGGGCATCCTGCCTCGCCCCGATCGCCGTGCGATGCACACGCTCGGCATTGACCAGTGCATTGTCGATATGAACCTGGGTATCAAACCCGGCCTGACCATCATTGATGGCAGCGTAGGACAGGATGGCGAGGGGCCTCTCTATGGCGATAAGGCCGATCTCCAGGTATTGGTGGCTGGTCGCGATAGCCTGGCTGTTGATCTCGTCTGCTGCCAGCTCGTTGGTGTCAATCCGCGCGATATTGCCCATCTCAAACTTGCCCTGGAGCAAATTGGCAAACCGCCCTGGACGCTGGCCGGTGAAGAGGTGGGGGTTATCAGGAAATTCCGTCTCCCTGAGGTCAAGCCCTTCTATCGCTTTGTCTTCTGGTTGATGTACCCGTTGGACTACCCTTATACGTGGATAGCTGAGCGCGGCAAACATTTCTGCACCACGCTTTACGGCACAGGTTTAGTGGGCACGCGCCCACAAATCAACAAGGAGCATTGTACCCGCTGCGGCGTGTGCGTGGAGACCTGTCCACTGCCGAACGTCATCGATCTTAAAACACTGAAGGTCAACTACTCCACCTGCCAGCGCTGCCTCCTCTGCTTTGAAGCCTGTCCCGAGCATGCCATCTCCGTCAGAGGCTATTCAGGAGCGCGCCAATGACTGTACTTGTAACAGGCGCCACCGGGTTCCTCGGCTCGGCCCTGGTAACGGAACTGGTAAGGCAGCGGCAGCCGGTACGCGTCCTGGCTCGCGATGAGCAAAAAGCTCGCGCACAATTTGGCGAAGCCGTCTCTATTATTCCCGGAGATATCACCAGCGCGCGGCAGGCGCAACAGGCAGTCGATGGCGCGACGGTGATATACCACCTCGCTGGTCGTCTCTATCATCCAAGCATACCCACTGAACTGTATCGCACGACCCATGTCGAGGGAACGCGCGTTTTGCTCGCCGCCTGTAAGGGACAAAAGCAGTTGCGGCGCATCGTCCACTGTAGCACTACGGGCGTCCATGGCTTGACGGGCAAGACGGCGGCGGCAGAGGATGCGCCTTTTGCGCCAACCAACCCCTATGAAGCCACCAAGCTGGAGGGAGAGCTGGTGGCGCTCAAGGCCTATAAAGAAGAGGGATTGCCCATCAGCATAGTCCGGCCTGGACTGGTTTATGGACCCGGGGACCTGCACCTGCTCGGCTTTTTCTCTTCCATCAATAAAGGACTTTTCCGCGTGATCGACGGTGGCAAAGCATTGCTGCACCCCATTTACATTGATGATATGACCGCCGCATTCCTGCTCTGCGCGCAGCGACCAGAGGCTCCTGGGCGCGTATATACTATCGCCGGAGAGCGTCCCGTGACGATTCGAGAACTGGCCGGCGTTATCGCTCATGCCCTGGGCAAAGAACTGCCCCCCGGCAATATTCCGCTCTGGCTCGCCAATCTTGCCGCCGATATCTTTCACATTGTGCCAGGATTACAGGGAGAACGCGCCCCACTCACACGCAGTCGTGTGCAATTCCTGACCAACAGTCGATTTTATGATTGTAGCCGGGCTGAATCTGAGCTTGGCTTCAAGGCCGGGATGGACCTGGAAAGGGGCATGCAAATAACAGCGGCGTGGTATCACAAGCACCATTATCTCTAAATTACCTCCCGGTTTGGCAAGGACTGAATTAGTATCACCGCTGACTCTATTCGTTTATAACCCTTGTATGAACCGTTCTTTCTTGATGTAGGCAAAGGAATAGTTCCTGAATAAATCACGCTATGATTTTATGATGCGAGGTCCGTATGCAGCACGATCAACGTCCAGCGCCATTTACCCTTCTCCCAACGCGAAAGGTCAAATACCCTTATCCCTCTTCATATAAGAGCGGGGATGATGATATCAGTAGCCAGAGCACACACCTCATGCAATTGAGCGGCATGATGCGCGCGATCCGTCTACAACCACCGCAACCTGCCATCTTGCGTGATCAAGCCCACGCCAATGATGCTGGCGCTGCCAGCATCATCGAAGGAGAATACTGGCCGAACGGGATTCAGCAGACGGGCGCATTTCCCATTGTCAACCTCTATGGCAGCGAACCGTTCGGTAAAACGCTGCCACTGATTCCCGCCGTGTTTCCCGCGCCAACGGCAAAAAAGCAGCCCACGTGGAAAGTCCTGCTTGGAGTACCGGCCATCAAAATCACGATTGGGCTGCTGGTTGGCATTAGCCTGCTTTACCTCGTCTCAAAATACGTGGACCTCGGGGCGACGCTACACGTGCTGCAACAAAACCTGGCGACAGCGCGAGGCATTACGCTGGCGCTGCTTTCAGGAGTAGCTTTTCTGGCGGCTTTCAGTATTCGGGGCATACGCTGGAAACTCTTTTTGAATCCTGTCGGCCATGTCAGTACCTTGAGAGCCATTCAACTTTTCCTGGTCGGTATCTTTCTCAATTTCTTATTGCCGATTCGAGGTGGTGAGGTAGCAAAGAGCCTGATGCTTAAGCGCAGCGCCAATATTCCGGTCAGCCAATCCCTGCCCACTGTTGCTATGGACAAAGCCCTGGACCTCATGCCCGCGCTCTTCATTATGGCCATTGTCCCCTTCCTTGGCGTCACGATGGATATGAAGCTCTGGCTCATCCTGGGAACCGTGAGTAGCCTATTGCTGGGCCTGGTCTTTTTTATCGGTCTAGCCGCCTGGAAACGCGCCGCCGCCATTGTCCTCCTCGAAAAAATCACCGGCCTGCTCCCTGGTTCGCTGGGGAAGAAAATCGCTGGCTTCGCCACGGGTTTTGTCGATTCGCTGCTGCTCGGCGCCAGCCGACCCAGGATATTTCTGCCCGCGATATTGCTCACCTGTGTCGCGGTCATCTTTGATGGCCTTTTTGCCATGCTGGCTTTCTGGACCATTGGCTACCCCATTCCCTTCGGCACGGCCATATTTGGCTATACCGTCTATAACATGTTTTATATCTTGCCTACGCCTCCGGGGCAGGTCGGCAGCAACGAGGTTGCCGGTCTCCTGGTCTTCCACGGCCTCCTGGGCATTCATGCTGACAAAGTTACCGCTATGTTTGTCTTCTCCCATCCGTGGGCCGCGCTCCTCATGACCGTCACTGGTATGGCCTGCCTCAGCGCGCTGGGCTTGACCATTTCGAGCGCGATGAAGGCACAGACGGAGGGAGATATACGTGGCTCTTCTTTGAGCAGGAAGCCCATCACACCTGCTGCAACAGCTTCGAAGACGTAATCCTTGTCGTCATATACATCCAACTATATCTTTTGTTGCACATTTTCTTTACCCTGTGCTATAATCCGACTGGTACAAAATGAGAAATAACAGATGGGATTTCGCGCATGAAAAAGAACGAGCCGCCCTCTGTTTGGGGATCGCTGGCCCTGGTGGGCCAACTGGGCCTGGTCATAGCCATTCCCCTTGTTC
>JBGQJX010000394.1:0-4196 GCA_041499255.1 Ktedonobacteraceae bacterium
CCGAGACGCCCTCAACAGTGAGCAAGGGCGAGGGATGTGCTTTTAGGGCATGTTCTCCAGCAGGCATATCGTTCATATGGCCCACCTCCTCGTGGGTCGTCGCTGCCGAATCGTGCTCATATTGCTGCGCTCTCCTCCTTCATGCAGTCCCAGGTAGAACTTGCGCACACTTTCATCCTGCAAAAGTTGGTCGGCGGGTTGTGCCAGTACCACTTTACCGGTTTCCAGCACATAACCATGATGTGCAATCGAGAGCGCCATCTGCGCGTTCTGCTCTACCAGTAATACGGCAGTTCCTCCAGCATTTATCTCAGAAATGATGGAACGAATTTGCTGTACCATGAAGGGGGCCAATCCAAGTGAGGGTTCGTCCAGTAAAAGCAACTTCGGGTTTGACATCAGGCCCCGACCAATCGCCAGCATTTGTTGCTCACCACCTGAAAGATAGCCAGCATGACTTTTACGGCGCTCGCGCAGCACCGGAAACAGGTCCATAACTCGCTCGTGAGAGCGGCGCATGCTGGCAGCGTCATGCGAAGCGATCGCGCCTGTACGCAGATTCTCCTCCACTGTCAGGTCAGAAAATAGCCGCCGCCCTTCCAGCACCTGGGAGATGCCGCGCTGGACGATTTGCGTCGTGTTGAGGCGGTCAATGCGTTCGCCGTCAAAGAGGATGGTACCGCGTATAATGCTGGCATTGTGAATATTCAGCAACCCGGAAATAGCGCGTATGATGGTCGTTTTGCCGGCGCCATTCGCACCAAGCAGCGCGACCACTGCCTTATCCGGCACCTCTAGTGAGACTCCCTGCACCGCGGGAACAACATTTTGATAGGTTACTGCAATATCCTGGAGAATGAGCATGATAGATCCTCCTTAATGTTGCCAACTCCGTAGCATTCGGGCGTAAGATAGCCCAAATGGGTGAGAAATTCACAAAATTATTCATAATTATTCATATAATAAATAGTATAAACTGTCGTGGGGTGGGGAGGCTAGCCGCCACTTTGAACCCTGCCATATCACCAATTGTAAATAGGCGGCAACATGGTATACAATGTTTCTACCTACAAATTGAAAGCGGGAATATGTTCTCTCGAACAAAGCGAAGGCAGCAAGTATGGAAGAGAAGCATCCGATAGCTTGGACCTCCATTACAAACGATCTGAAAACTGCCGCGTTGCTTCCGCAACAACGCGATGAATTGATCTCGCGCGCGTCGGAGCAACTGCTCGCCAGCATTCCGGCAGTTGGTACTGCTCTGATCTGGCCGTGCCGAAATAGGGAAGTGCCCTGGAAAGTCTACTACGCGGGAATCAGGCGCAATGCGATGCACCGCTGGCTTGCTGCCCGCCTCGACTCCTCAATGGATGTGACGATCGGGGTGTTACAGCATGACCTCACCAGCGGTCTTCCAGATATGCCACCTCCACTTCTCATGCGCCTGCACGTGTTGCCTTCGTCCCTTTCCGGTTTATGGATCGTCTGGACCGCCCCGTCCTCCGCGTCTCCCTTACCAGGGGCGGTCATCGAATGGATAGAACGTGTTCGCCAGACATTAGAAGCTGTGCTTGAAGTTGCGGACAGAGAAGAACAATATTTCTCCACCGGCTCTCCACTGAATGATCGAGATCTCATCGAAGCGCTTGCGCACAGCGATGCCCACGCTCTGTCTGCATTCCTCAGCCTGACGCGGGTGATTGCGAAAGCGGATTTCACCTTTTGGGCCAGGGCCTACCAGGATGTCGTCGAAATCACCAGCCACTCGGGCGCGAAACACAGCGGGTTCGGGTTCACTCTCGCGCGTGGGCATGGCGTCGGTGGGCGCGTCGCCGCCTATGGGACGCCGATCGTCGGCGATTATCGCAACTCCCCCTATCGCGATCCCAGCGTCTGCGATATCGTTGACGGCGAGCAGATTCGATCAGGTTTGGCCCTGCCGGTTCACTATAATACGGCACTCGATACAAGTGCGCATGTCGCGGCGGTTCTCTATGCCACGCGCAGAACCGTCGCGCCTTTCTCCCTGGCTGAAAGCCTGCTGGTGCAGCGCCTGGCTCGTTTGCTTGAACCGTTGCCCCTTGAGATTCGTTCCCCCTATTTCTCCTCGCCCGGCATCCCGCAACTCTCCGATCATAAAGCGGCATGGTACGACATCGTTCTGCATGCCAACCGCATTGAGGATGTCGAAGCGTGGGTCAGTCAGTTCATCAAAGGCACGGTTATTGTCACCAATGGCAAAGGGCGTCCCTACGTGTTTTCGCACAGCGAACAGTTAGAGCGAATGAGAGCAGCGCACCTCAGCCAGCCGGACGCGGCGCAGGCACTCTCCCTGGCTGCTCCTGGCGTGCATCTGCCTGGCCAGGTCTATCTTTGCCCCTCCATTCCACTGCCACCCCCCCAGTGGCCCGATTTCTTCGCTGACCTGGTAGTGGCCTGTAATCTGGTCATCGCACGCATGGAACAGGCACAAGATCAGTTGGATCACCGACGCGAGCAGTGGTTACGCGCGCTGTTACAGGGGAAATCGTTGCAGTATATCGAGCAAGATGGGTATCGCCTGGGTCTTCCGGTAGAGCGTGGCAGTCTGTGGGTACTGGCATGGCCCCTCCAGAGCATGCAGGCCGCGAAATCGGCGCATAAGCGCATGATCGCCGAAAGTGTTGTGCTGGACAGCTTGAAAAGCCCGCTTCTATTTTTTGACGATGATACGGCCGTCGTCTTGCTCGAAGGGCAGGCGCCCCGGCACCCCTCGAAAGTGCGCGATGCCTTGCTCAAACACTGCGGCGCTCCCCCGTTCTGGATTGTCCACGGAGGGCGGTATCACTCGCTTCACGACCTGAAAATGACGCTCACCCACACCATCTCGCTTGCGCAGAAGGCTCGTCGTGAGGAGTATGAAGAGTACCTGCTGGATATCTACACCTTTGGCCTGGATAGTCTGTTGGAGAATCCCAGACTGGCAGAAGACCTGGACGCTTTTGCTACGAAACTGCTCACCCCATTGATCGAGCATGACGAGGCCCACGGCTCGCATCTCACCGAGACCTTCGTGCAGGCGCAGATGCTCGGTTCAGCGCGGGCGGTAGCCGATCGGTTGGGGGTGCATGTCAATACTATTCGCTACCGGCTCCATCGAGCGGAGGATATCCTGGGAACAGAGCAGGCTTCACCAAAAGAGCAGACGGCTATGGCGCTGGCCGCGTTCGCCTGGACGCGCTTTCACCCGGCAGAGCAGCTGCCATCGTAGCCGGCAGCTCCCCCGCGTGCTGTTCGAGAGAACAATATATCCCCTCCGATTTGTAGGTGAAAACATTGTCTGCTGTGCTTCAGTTCACGTACAATACCTCTGGGCGTGCGACCCATTGTGCTACAAACATATCTTCGCCAGGATAAAGCAAGAAACTGAGAGAGATGTGTTTCTGGAAGGTACTTCTAATTTGAGGGTGTAAGGAGTTCGACATGACAACTCAGATAAGCAGAGTTGCTTTTCCTGCATCAAGGAAATCGAACCTGTCCGCTGAACTTCTGGCACGCCTGGACCGCATACCGGTCTGGGCGCTCCCGAAGCTGTCGATCGTTATCATTGGGCTAGGGTTCCTCTTCACCTTTTTCGACATTGGCGACATTAACGTTTCATTTGTCCAGACCTGCATACAAATTATTCCAGGATGTCTTCCCCAACTCGCCAGCAGATATATTGGCTTGCCTGTCCTGTTAAATCTGATCGGGTATGTTCTTGGCGCGCTTATCCTCAGTCCGTTGGCGGATCGGTATGGGAGGAGAGATATGATGGTGATTACGATGGTGATTACCGGCCTCGGTTCGCTATATACCGCCTTCGCGGGAGACTACACGAATTTCGTCCTGGCTCGCACCATCACTGGGATTGGCATCGGAGCCGACCTGGCCTTAGTCAACACCTACATCAATGAGGTCGCTCCCACTCGGGGACGTGCCAGATATACCTCGCTCATTTTCATCATATCCAGCGTAGGATCTTCCCTGGGTGTGTGCTTAGGATTGTACCTGACGACCCCAGCCGCCCCGTTTCCATTCGGTCTGCCCTTTGCCCTGGCCTCTTCCCATTTTCTCATCGGCTGGCGCATCATGTATGGAATAGGAGCCTCGCTTGCGGTAGTCGGACTGCTGCTGCGTTTTTTTGGATTGCCCGAATCACCGCGCTGGCTTATTTC
>JBGQJX010000395.1:0-4183 GCA_041499255.1 Ktedonobacteraceae bacterium
ACACCCTAATCGGGGTACTTCCACTATGACGCTGTTGGTTTTGGAAAAGTTCCCATGCCCCTGCATCGTTTCTGCTTATTTACGCTATGATTTGATGCTCCTTAAATAAATCGAGCAGCCATTGCTCGTCGTGGATGGGGACGCCGGCTTTCTGGGCTTTTGCGAGTTTTGAGCCGGCGTCTTCTCCGACGATGAGGTGATTGAGAGACTTGCTGACACCCGTGGCTATTGTGCCTCCGAGCTTGACGATGGCTTCTTCGGCGGCAGGACGGGTCATGCTTTGCAGGCGTCCTGTGAGTAAAAAAGTCTGTCCTGACAGTGGTCCTGTGGCTGCCTCCTGCCGCTCTGCCTGCATATTCACCCCGGCCTGGCGCAGGCGTTCTATCAACGCGCGGTTCTTCTCGACCTGGAGCCAGTTATAGACACTCTGACCGATGACTGGACCGATGCCGGGAACCTCTCCAATTTCTGCTTCGCTGGCGGCTAGCAACATGTCGATATTGCCAAAGGCATGGGCGATTATTTGCGCGGTCTTCTCGCCCATGTAGCGGATGTTCAGTCCGAAGAGCAGGCGCCAGAAGGAGCGATGTTTGCTGGCCTCGATGGCTGCTAACATCTTATCCGCGCTTCTGTCTTTGACACCCTCCAAAGCTAGCAATTGTTCACGCGTCAAGGTATAGAAATCTGCAACGTTTTTGACGTATCCCGCGCTGACCAGTTGTTCACACATTTTCTCGCCGATAGTGTCAATGTCCATTGCTCCTCGCGAGACAAAGTGAATGAGGCCTTCGAGATTGCGTGCTGGGCACTCCTCGTTGGGGCAATAGGCCATCGCTTGATCTGGGATGCGTAAGATGGGGGTATCGCATAGGGGACAGCGCTCCGGCAGGTGGTATATCTGCTCTTGACCGGTGCGGCGTTCCACCACAGGCTTGACCACCTGCGGGATAACCTCACCTGCCCGCTGTACGAGCACCCAGTCACCTATACGCAGGTCTTTGCGCTGGATATCCCCTTCGTTATGCAGCGCGGCACGTGATACGGTTACTCCCCGAATGCTGACAGGCTCAAGAGCCGCCCAGGGATTGACTGAGCCTGTGCGACCGATGTTGACGCGAATATCGAGGAGTTTTGTGGCTACTTGTATAGGGGGATACTTGAAGGCTATGGCCCAGCGGGGATCTCGTGCTACTGAGCCCAGTTCTTGTTGCTGGACGATGTCGTTGATTTTAATGACCACTCCGTCAATCTCGTAGGGAAGATCGAAGCGCTCCTTCTCCCACTTTTTGCAATAATCCATCACTTCATCTAAAGATTTTGCAAGATGAATATACGGATTGACGGGAAAGCCCCAGTCGCGGATAAGTTGTAACGCTTCCCACTGAGATTGGAAATCCATTCCTTGCATATAGCCAATCTGGTAGCCAAAGAAATCCAGGGGGCGGGTGGCGGTAATACGCGCGTCTTTCAGCCTAAGCGAGCCCGCGGCGGCATTGCGCGGATTGGCGAAGAGTTTGTCGTCTTTCATCTGCGCGTTCAATTGCTCAAAACCCTTGATGGACAGATAAATTTCGCCACGTACCTCGACTTTCTCTGGTATAATCTCTCCGCGCAGCTTCTGTGGAATCGTGCGAATGGTGCGTATATTTGGCGTCCAGTCTTCACCGAGCAGGCCGTCGCCGCGCGTGGCTCCCACGGTCAATTTATTTTGCTCATAGGTCAAGGCCATTGCCAGCCCATCGATTTTCAATTCGCAGACGTATGCAAATGTAGCATTGGGTAAAATATTGAGCGCGCGTTTGTGCCAGGCCAGCAATTCTGCTTCGTTGCGCGCATTGGCCAGGCTGAGCATGGGGACAGGGTGCCGGTGCTGGGCTACTTCCTGTACAGGCCCTGCACCAACACGCTGCGTTGGCGAATCGGGTGTTTGCAGCTCAGGATGTTCTTGCTCGATATGCTGCAGCTCTAGCATTAGTTGATCATACTCTGCGTCAGTCAGTGTTGGATTGTCCAGGATATAATACTGATAGTTTGCCTCTTCAATCTGGTGACGTAGTTGAGCGACGTGAGCCTCAAGTTCTTCAGCCTCGCTGTGTCCGGTTTCCTCTAATGAAGGTGCTTTGGCATTATCTCCATCTGGTAGGGAATTAGTTTCTGCGGCAGCTTGTTGTTTATCCAATGCTAACGACTCCTGGTAATATTCTATGTTCCGTATGGTGTATTGTTCTTATTAAAACGGTTCATAATGGAAGACGACCGGGTTTGGCTCGAATAGGCCGTTGATGTGGCTGCGCCATTGGGGAAAGAGGGGGCCTCCTCTGAAATCCTGGGTATGCGCTTCGAGCGATGTCCATATGTTAATCAGCATGTACTGTCCATGTTTCTCGATGCAACGTTCAACTCGTGCCGAGATGCACTCAGGGTGCTGGCGGATTACATTGAGGCCGCGCAAAATTGCTTGCCCCAATTCGTCTTCTTTCCCTGCAACAGCTATAAATATCGCGATCTCAGTTACCATTTGTAAGAACTCCTCTATTTTTATGTGTATGTTATCACGCGCGGTGTGTGATGTACACCCGGTGACAATTACACGCTGGTTGAATTGGTCCAGTCTTCTTGAAATGTCTGCTGAAGTGTGTGCAGGACGCCTTGATCTGCGACGATTATGCCCAGTTCGCGGTTCTGGTCGAGAGATTGTGTGGAAATGTTCTCAGAGCCGACGAAGGCTTTCTGCCCGTCTACCAGCATCATTTTTGCATGCATATAAAGATGAGAATCTTCTCGTACCTGGACATTTCCCTGTTTGATGGTATTGATTCCCTGGCTGTTGCTATCGCTTGATGTACCACTGGATGCGGGCAGAATCACCTGTACCTGTACGCCGCGCTGCGCCGCGTTGGTCAACGCTTGCTCAATAGTGCTATCATTCATCTCTTCGGCCTCGACAATCAGAGTGCTATGGGCGCTATTGATTAAGGCAATAAAGGAATTGCGCGCGTTGATTGGGCTGACGACGAGGTTTGGATCATTGATTTGTGCCGTCGTGCGATTCCAGTCAGCCTGAAAGATAGCAGCGACCGCCTGAACGTCCTGGGGGTTGGTGTCCACGATATCGTATTCCCGATTGCTGTAGCCATTGCTGCCGCTGTAGCCGCCAAGGGCCGCGCGAGAAAAATTCGATGTCATGATATAGGCGGTAGTGTTATCGATGATCATACCCATTGTGTAAAAAGTGCCTCTCCCAAGTTTTCCAGCGCGATATCGCAATACTCTGCAATCTGTACGTCCTCGACACTTAAGTCCTTGCGTGATACACCTCCTGGCTTTTTCAGCCTGCGGATTTGGAGTTGATTTGCCCTGCTCAATATACTACTCCATGTTCGTCGCGGCAATGCTTGGAGGAGCGCCTGTGCCGGCTCTGTTGGGTACATGTCAGAGAGTATCTGGTCTTCTTCTGGTTCCCAAGACATCGAGTCTGCATGACGACGCCAGATAATGCCCACATCGCTGGGAAACTCTTTCCATTCAATGGTCATTTTCATGAAATGGTGTGAGAGCGGCTCAAGAGATACCTGTTTCACAAGAAGGGCGATGAGTGCCTGGCGGTCTTCAAACGGGTACCGTTCCCAATACGCGCTCATTTTTTCAATCAGGTCTTTGTATCTGAGGTATACCTGTACCGGTGATTGTATGGTAAGCTCGCTTCGTACTGCTTCCCTGCGCCGCAGCAGTTTATGGCGCTCTGCTATGAATTCATCGCGCTCGTCCTGTTCTAGCTTTGGAGATTGCAGCGTCAGGAATAAACCATCAATTCGCTCAGTCAACTCGCTCAGGGTATCCTGTAAGTTCTTCTTTCGCTCTATGATCTTCTTGTTTTCCTCGTCCCGGTCAAGCTTCTGCTCGTAGTTCTCGAAGCGTTTGGTGTCCTGTAACTGTTCCCGAAACTTTTGCAGGAATACCTGCTCCACATCCCGTATAGCAATTGTTGCCAGCGTTGCGAGCTTCATTCCCCTTTGCTCTTTGAGTAAGTACTGTTCCTGTTTACGCTTGGCAACAAGAAATCGCTTTTTCGCGCCTCTCGGCCCGGGGTACAGGATATCATGGATGACTGAGGTGGTAGCAGTATGGTAGTTGCTGGGTTCCGAGGCCAGAAACGCCGCTCTATTCCTGGCTAAGCATTCCT
>JBGQJX010000396.1:0-4160 GCA_041499255.1 Ktedonobacteraceae bacterium
GGCAACCAATCCCCAGCCCTCCTGCTCTAGCCAGCTCCATGCCTCGTACTCTTCCTCAAAGTCGCGCACAACGTCGCCCGCTACTGTAAAGACCATTGTGCCCAACAAATATCGATGTTCCCAATGTACCATATTTTTGACTTTCTTGATAGCATCATTTTCCCCATTTCTGCTAGGCAGTTCTGCTAAAAATGAACGCTTCTAATGAAAGCATTTCGCCCCCCCGCCCCAACGAGAAAAAGAAGAGTGAGGCAGAACGGGGTACAGCGAAAAGCCCTGTGTACTGAATCAACGGCAATTGACTACTCATTAGCTCCAGTGTTACCATATGCGTATAAACTTATTAACCTGGAGAGCGAGAAATCCAGCGAGGGCCGATAAATCGGCGGTGGCCGCGATAAATCGGGCCCTACGGATGTCCGGATGAGTTTGTTCATCTGCATATAGTAACGTTACATATTCACTCTCAGGGCTCATGAATAGGGGCTGTTGATGCATCATTATGTCAAGTCAAGCAATGAAACATTGCGGAAACGTGGTTACCGGCTAACCCCACAACGTCATATGATTCTCAGTGTCATTCAGGAAGCTGATGGACATCTGAGTATCGATCAGATTTTGGAACGCGTACAAGAGCGCAACCCCTACGTCAGCCTCTCTACCATCTATCGCACGCTGGAACTACTACGAGAGTTAGGGCTGGTACGAGAAAATCACCTGCCAGGAGAACAACCTCACTATGAAGCGGCAGAAAGTACCGCGCATCATCACCTGGTTTGCCGCGGGTGCCGTGCTATAATCCATCTCGATGACACACTACTGGGGAATCTCCACGAAGAATTGCAGCAAAAATACACCTTCCACGGTCTGACACTCGATCTCGTAGCCGCCGGACTCTGCGACGCTTGCTGGAAGCGTATGCAACAAGAGCAGGTATCAGAATAGCCTTCCCATAGCTGCTTCAAAGCGCCTTCCGCAGCCTCCAGTAGCTTAAAAATAACATGGGAAATGCCAGCAGGTAGGTGAGCAAGAGATAGTTAAGCAGATCAATGTTGAAGAAGAAATCCAAAGCAATGGCAGCATAGAGCGCCATACGACTGGGCCGGATGATCCAATGAGAGGACACGCGCAGCAAACGATGCATGGCCAGAAACGTGACCAGTGCCGTATAGACATAGACAAATAAGATAGCCAGTACCGGGTGAATCTTCCCTATCCAAGCCATGCCTGCCACGCTAAAAGCTACCACCATCTGATCGCAAAACATATCCGTGAAGGCGCCACGCTCTGTATCTGTTCTCTTTAGCCTTGCTTCTACGCCATCCAGACCATCACATATGATAGAGACCACCAGCAGCCAGAATGCTACAGTGAACTGAAACGGGGCAAGTACACAAAAGCCGATCCCAAACCCAACGGAAGCAAAGGAGAGCATATCTGGACTTATCCCAAGGCGTGAGAGCACGAAAGCAATCGGGGAGAGGAAGCGCTGGCGTATCCTCTGCCAGGGACCAAGTACCAGCTCTTCATCTTCGCTGTATATACTGCCAAAATCCTCTTCAGGTGTTTTCATGTCTCTCTTTTAGCGCAAAGGTGACTACTGCAACAAACCCGTCGTAAAGCAATAATTCGGGTCCACCGCGGGCGATGTAGGTATCTTCATTATTTTCGAGAATATGTCATTGTACGTGCGAGTAATCATCGGTCCAACGGCTGAACCACCCTCACCGACATTTTGTTTCATCGCAACAATCGTCAGTTGAGGGTTTTGATACGGAGCCTGTGTCAGCAGCCACCCCTGCGCGCCAACAGTTTGACCATTGACTCGTGGAACCTCGCCCGTCCCAGTTTTGGCAATGATAGCCCAGGGAGACGTATCCAACTGGGGAGCCAGAGCCGCAGTGGGGCCAAACTTACCTGAACCGCACTGCACAACGCCATACATCGCATCCCGCACCTGACTTGCTGTGTTATTACTGATAGGCGTTCCCAGAGATTGCGGATGCGAGGACATAACTACTGCGCCAGTTGGATCTACGATTTTCAACACAAGTGATGGGCGCATCAATTCACCATTATTTGCTATGGCATTATCGATCATCGTCATCTGCAATGGCGTCACCGCATCTATGCCCTGCCCAAAAGAGTTCTCCGCCAGCTGGTTAAGCTTGAGAGGCTGGCCATTGGCAGGTGTGACAGTACTGACTTTCACCGGCAGATCAAAAGGGATGTTCTTTCCGACATAGAAGCGGCTGTTAAAATCCAGCCAGGTTGAAGCACCCATCTTCGCGCCAACTTGCGCAAAGATGATGTTATCCGAATGGGTATAGCCATAGCGCAGTGTCACGGGAAAGTTGCGCGTATATGGCTCGAGATTATTGCCATTTGGGCCAAAGACCTCTGTTTCTTCGCCCGTACCAATAGTGACCGGGCCGAGGGCCTGTGGATGATTGGGATCCTTGTCGTTGTAGAAAGGGTCATCCAGGTGCGAACTCCCCGATTCGAGGGCGGCCAGCAGGGTCATCGTCTTATAGGTTGAACCGGGTATATAGGTAGACTGAAGAGGCCGCTCAAGGAGAGGCTGCTCCGGGTCTTTTTCCAGCGAATTAAAGTACTTGAGATCACCTGAAGCAACGCGGTTAGAGTCAAATGTTGGCCGGCTTAGCATAGCCAGTATCTCGCCTGTATGGGGATTCGCGATAATCGCTGAACCGCGATCAGTCTTAAAGATAAATACTCCATCGGGTGGAGGCGCTGCCTGGTCAAAGTATTTATCGAGCAAAGCCTGCATACGCACATCGATTGTCAGGTAAATGTCATCGCCAACAGGAGGTCGGTGCAGTGTCTGATTCACATAATTGTTCAGAGCAGTCACCCCCACACGCCCACTAAGATAGTCATCATATTGATGTTCAATACCCGACGAGCCATAAAGAGGGCTGATGTAATACCCTATAAGGCCCGCCAGCGATGGATAATTTTTTAAGTAATAATAGCGCTGATAACCGCACATTGTGTTAGATGGTTTTGACTCGGCCAGGAGCACGCCATTGCGGTCGAAGATACGTCCACGCACAGAAGCGCTATCGCTCAAACAATGGCGGCTGTTATGAATATTTTCCGTTACCTGTTGTGCTACTACCACTTGCCAGTACACGAGTACGGCACTCAGAGCGATAAAAAATACAATAAACAATTGGGCTAATTTACGAATATTATTACTAATGTTCATACAGAATTTCCTTCATTTCATCGCTGCCAACACATGCTAACGGGGTCAACCGCTTATTCTGTTTATGACCGTTAGTTGGCATAAGATGATCTATGCATCCCGAAGAAGTGTATCACTCTTCAATTCTGTTGACAAGCAGAGCGCTACGCTGTCCAGTTCTGATAATTTTTCATCATCTCGCCCAGGCTATCGCCGCCAAATTTCTCGATAAAGGCTTCTGTCAATACAATGGCCATCATTGCCTCACCAACCACACCCGCGGCAGGTACTACGCAAACATCGCTACGCTCATAACGACTCTGATCTATATTCTGCCCGCTGGCCAGGTCTACCGAGGGCAAAGGATGAGCCAACGTGGGAATAGGTTTGACCCCAACGCGCGCAACCACTGGCTCGCCATTGGTAATACCTCCCTCAATACCGCCGGCGGTATTGCTCAAGTGATACCAATGGCCATCATCGCTATGACGCAGGACATCGTGCACCTGTGAACCTGTGCTACGTGAAGCCGCAAAACCTGCGCCAATCTCCATTGCTTTGACCGACGGAATGCTCATCATTGCCATCCCCAGACGAGCGCCGAGACGGCGGTCCCACTGGCTGTAGCTTCCTAGCCCAATAGGAACGCCGAGAGCAACAACTTCAAATACACCACCACAGGTATCCCCATTGCGCTTGGCTTCAAGAATGCGTGCAATCATCCTTTCAGTCAACGTGGCATCAGCACAACGCATAGGCGATGTTTCTACTTCTTCCCACATTCCAGCAGGATAGGCAGCCGCGGTCAAAGAGCGCTCAGCAGCATAGCCTACACCGGCAATCGCCAGAACATGGCTATGTATACTCATCCCAAAAGTATGCAGCAGTTGGCGACACAGGCCACCCACCGCGACACGAGCAGCCGTCTCGCGCGAACTCGAACGCTCTA
>JBGQJX010000397.1:0-4137 GCA_041499255.1 Ktedonobacteraceae bacterium
ATGAGGCCGCAGCAAAACAAACCATAAAAAAACTCGCCCTCCACAAAGGACGAGATCATTACCCGTGGTGCCACCTTTTTTGAATGATGCCTTCCAGCACAATTCCACTCACGCGGTCATCCAATCATTGAAAACCGCTCCCCCTGTTAACGGTGAGGCCCTCCGGTCAGCTTATTCGCTGGCGCTCTCAGGTGGGTTCAACGCGTATCCATCCGCCGGCTTGCACCCTCCCGGCTCGCTGCTCGATTACCCCGGCGTCTACTGGTCCTGATCATAGCGTTACTGCTATCTTAAATGACGACACCAAGAGTACATCATGATATATGAAATGTCAAGCACAATTTGGCCCAGGTGTATGAAAAAGATGTACGCAAACCAGCCGTAGGGGCCGATTTATCGCGCCCACCGCCGATTTATCGGCCTCCTATGACCTCACCTTTCGCCTCAAACCTTAACGCCACTCCCCTGCGTTACTGCCGCTGTACTACCCTTTAGCTCAGTTGCATATTCGTTAGCCTTCTGTTGAAGTCCCCTAATGAGCAGGTTCGGGGCAACGCCAAAAATGGCAGCAGTAAGCAGGAGCCGTGAATTAAGAGAGAAAATGGCTGATAACTGAATGGACTGTTCCGCAGGAGCTCCAATTGACCCAATTAACGCAGGTCCACCCAATGCGGCAATCATCACTGCGACAAGTACCCCTCCAACGCCAGCCAGGCCAGAGAGCAACGGTAAAGCGACCAAACGTATGGTGGAGAGTCCAAAATCATCGATGGACGCAACGGCTCGCGACTCCGCGTAAAACCTTACGAATAGACCTGCAATAGCCCCTACCATGTAGAAAAGCGTTGCAGCCATGATGCCTTTTTGGAAAGCTGTAAGATCGGTAAATTGCTTATGAGCCGCCACTTCAGGTGGGGCGTTTATCAAAATGGTAATACACAGTAAAACGTGCGTCACGATTCCTGTGATAGCTATCGACTTCAGAAGTCGGCTGCGCTGTCGTACAAGCCCCTCCCAACGATTATCACGAAAGTCATTGAGCGTACTTCTCACTTCACGTAGCATTGCTCTTGCCGCGGCTTCTGCATTAGCTTGTGTATCAGGTCCTTCAACGTTTTTATTGGATCCATTACCGTCTGGAGGTGGAGGATTGGAAATTTGGGGATGTTGTATGGACTGGCCCTTTGCCAGGCTGCTCTTGCTCGGTTGGTGCTCTTTAAAGTAAATCGATACTTCTGGTTTAAGCACGGCCACAGCCTGTGTCACGTTAGCGAGCAGTTCATCTTGTCCATTCATATGCGAGCCTTCAATAGCCAGAAAATCGTGTTTCGCGCCGCGAACCAGCGTCTCGACATCGGCCACTTCAAACATTGCTTCTTCGGCATGATGCAGTAACGTCCATGCACTGTTATATCCCGTTCCTATGATCCAGGCCGGCCCAGCAGAAAATTTGTAGAGCTTACGGCTAATATCAATACAACAGGCACAGGCTTCTTTTACGGCTTCCCGTTGATGCTGGTCTTTGAAGCCTGCCTGATCCATGACCGTTTCAATCGTATTGATTTCCTCGTAAGCGCCATCAACATAGTCTTTCAGACCAAGACTAGCTTTCAGTCGATGTAAGCGGCTCTTGAGCAGGCTATAATTGCGCGGATTTGCGCTCTGAGCTGTGCTCAAGTAACTACAAGGGAATGCGGCCAGGAGCCAGATAATTCCTGTGAGGAAGCTACTATAAACCAATGTATACCATTGTGAGTTTGGTGGAACGCCCAGGAATGATACCGGTGAGTTCGGAAGTGTAAGGTAGAGTGCCACTACTATGGACGAGGCAATAACAGGGAGTATGACTCCTACTCTTATAAGAGACCCACAATAAGCTTTCAAGGCTAACACAATACGGTCGCCACGGGTAAGCTCCACTTTCTTTGTAGCATCGTTATTCCCCAGGACAGGGAAAGGCAGCGACGAATGCGGCATTGAAAGTGATGATGATGTGGCAACGCCACCTTTTATAGGCGCGTTACTGATAGCAGAAGTAGAATTCTGTACAATCATATCCGGATGATCCATGAGTTGCTGCTCCTGGCTTCTGAACTGTCACACTATCATTCATAAATATCCTTATCCATTGTCTACGCTTGTTTACGCTACAACTACGTCACAAAACTCTTTTCGCTGTCTCTACAGCAAGAAGAACGGAGGAGCATACCTTACTCCAAAGACGATGGAATAATAGATTTTTCACTTATGGGTTTTCAGTGTTTCGCGTCATAGCTCGTATGTTATACTGACATACATGGTTCAGATTATCTGAACACACTGAATACTTGTATTGTGAGGAAGCGCATAGTATGAAGAAGCACCGGTATCATTACTTCTCACTCATCCTGGCGAGCTGCACTCTCTCGTTCCTACTCATGGCCTGTTCTATCTTCCCGTCATCTCCCTCAGGAACAGGCTCAACACCAACCACCACAACAGCAGGGCAGACGCCAACTACGGCAGGAGGAAACACACCCACTCCAGCAACCGTGAAAATGCCTCCAACACAGACCAGTTGTCCTGCCGCGGGCACGGCACGAGCCATAGTGCAGGCGACTCTCGCCCTGGGAACGCATCACAACATCGTCTATACCTTCAACCAGGGCACTGATCAAGCCCCCGTCTCAGGCATCATCAGGCGCTTCGATGCCAGAACCGGCATCAAAACTGATATTGTGAACGTCTCGAACAACCTGATCTACGAGGCACAGGTGTCTGAAGACGGACAGTGGCTACTCTTCATCTCAAAAATAGCTGGACAAATGGCGCTCCAGATGGTGCGTATGGATGGACAGGGATTACAGACACTGCATTGTGCCGCCAAAAGCCTCTTTGATGTACAGTGGTCGCCTGACCAGAAAACCGTGGCGTTCTTAGAGGGAAACGATCTCAGCTCGGCCAGCATGTACCTGCTTACCCTGGCCACCGGAGCTCTCCAAACAGCGCTCTTGCCACCTGCCATTGGGACTATAGGCGGTTCCCCGCGCACCTGGCTTGATAATACCCACATCTACATGACCGGCTTCGTGCCAAATTCAGATGCGCCACCACAAAACCTCTATGTCTTCGATACCTCGAAAGGCGCGAACCAGCATGACAGTGATATGCAAAAAATTATCACCATCTCGGGGTACTGTTATGACCTTGACACCAGCATCGATAGCTCCAAATTGTTCTTCAGCCAGTGCAAAGGGCAGCTTGACCTCGCTACTGGCATCGCGAAACAAGGTCCGGCCAGCATTACCACACAACCCGCCCTGGGAGGAGCGAAAAGCAGCATCTATAGCAGCACAACGCTCGCTGTAACCACGGTCCGTGTCATTTCCAGCGCGACCATGCTGCTGGTTATCGGCAATACCACTGGCGACATGAGCAAAAATGGCCTGTGGAAAATGAATATCAACGGTTCTGGACTGACCCGTCTGACGACCGACCCCGCCGGCCAATTCTGTTCCCTCAATGGCTACACGCAGTTCACGTGGGCCAACATCTCACGCGATAACAGCTTTTACGCCATGAAGCTGAGCAACAGCCAGGAAACAGTGCAAAGCCTGCTCTTTGGCTCTCTTACCGGCAACACCGCGCCAGCCAGATTCGCAGCCTTCTCAGGTACCGGCAGCGTCAATATCGTAGGCTGGACCACAATGTAACAACACAACATCGCCCCCACCTGCACAAAATGGCTGTAGGGGCCGATTTATCGCGCCCATCGCCGATTTATCGGCCCCCACCTCTAACTATGCAATTTCCCCTTACCCAAAATCCCACTATACTCAAAAAATATGAACTACATCACAGTTTAAAAGCACAAAACCAGCTAAACTTATCCAAATGCTACATTCGCATCCCTACAAATTATATATTACTCATCATCCCTGAGAGGCAACAGTATGTACAAGTCGCGCTTAAACCAGCTATTATACTCCTTCATAGGCTGCACACTGCTCTTCCTGCTGGCAGCCTGCGGCTGTTCGGGTGTTACCACAACCCCCACCACCCCCACCACCACCACTACCTTAGTCCTGGGGACTGCCAAAACCCCGCGGGGTGGAAAAACACCCGCCACGACGCCATCAACTTCCGTCGGCGGCACCG
>JBGQJX010000398.1:0-4103 GCA_041499255.1 Ktedonobacteraceae bacterium
AGGAGCCATCCTTCCAGAGGGCCATTTCACGCACCGTCCAGAGCACTTTTGTGCGCAGGGCGTCTTTCAACTGCTTCTCGTTAATCACGCCCATGCCGATCAGGCGCTCGCCGATACGTTTGCCAAAGGCATCCTGTAACTGTTGCAAGAAGGCTTGCTCGATCTGCGGAGAAGTTGCCATGCCGAGTTGTTGCAGTACATCTCCGAGCGTTAATGCCCCCGCATCGAGTTCAGAGCAACTGGCCAATTTACCCTGGCTAAAGTAGATAATGCCAATGCGCCCGGTGGACTGTTTGAGACGCAGCGCGCCGGTCATTCCTCCTAGCTCCATCATTTGCAGGATTTCTACCAGTCCAAAATCCTTGAGCGAGCCTTGTAACAGGCGGGCATTTGTGACCATGCTCTATTGCTCTTTCTCGTGCGTGCGTTCCGTTAGAAATATGCCAATGTGCTTGTTGGGCAACGGGCCGATTGATATTGCCCCCACAATTCATACCATTCGTCTTCACTATTGCTAGCATTATAACAAGTTCAAGTTGTTTCAACAAGTATCTTACATTTTCTATGGCAAAGTCTGCTCAACCATGTGAGCAGCCTTGATCTTATTGGTAGTGAGATATAATAACAGAGCTAAAGTACTATTTGCATTTCTCACAAGCGGAAGGACGAATAAACGTATGACAACTGATGCAAGCAGAGCCTATCGCAACCGGGTCGGGCTGGTGGCCGAGATACCCAACTTCCCTGGCCCGTGGAATGAAGTGATGGAGAAGGTCAAAATTGCGGATGAACTGGGCTACGACTCGATCTGGCTGGGAGAATCCTGGGGCTATGAGCTATTTACTTCGATGGCCGACCTTGCGCGGGTCACCAGGCGCATCAAGATTGGGGCAGGTATCGCCAATATTTATTCTCGCACTCCCGCCGTAATTGCCAGCACCGTTGCAACGCTGGATGAACGCTCCGGTGGACGCATCATTCTTGGCCTTGGCCCCTCCGGCGCTAACGTCGTTGAACATTGGCACGGGATGCCTTTTCAAAAACCTGTGAAGCGCACGCGTGAGTATGTCGAGATTATCAGGATGATTTTGCGCGGCGAAAGGCTGATCTATCACGGGGAGTTCTTCAACCTGGAACGCGGTTTCAAGTTGCGCTTCACGCCACTGCGCGCCGACCTGCCGATCTATATCGCGGCCATGGGACCAAAAAATCTGTTGCAATCGGGTGAGATCGCTGATGGCGTGCTGCCCGTCTACTGGCCGGGAGATAAATGGGGAGAGATGCGCGAGACCTTAGATGAGGGATCACGCCTGGCAGGACGGCCGGCGCACTGCACCGCTATTGCTCCATACGTGACCAGCGTCATCCTGGATGACCATGCCACTGAGAGCGACCGCGCCGCCGCGCGTCTCTTCGCCGCCGCACCATTGGCCTTCTACATCGGCAGGATGGGGGTCTACTACGCTGACATGCTCACCCGTCACGGTTTTGGCGAGGAGGTCGCGGTAGTGCAGGAAGCCTGGAAGCACAAAGATAAAAATCCTGCCGAGGCAGTGCCACCCGCGCTGCTGGAGGCGACCTCTATCATTGGTACCCCCAAAGAGGTGGTGGCAAAGCTCGATCAATGGGCCGCGTCAGGAGTCGATGAGCCGCTGCTCGGAATGCCCGGCGGCTCGGTCGATGAAGTCGGGGCCAAACTCTCTGCCATGATGGACGCATTGAGAGCGTAACGGTCGGCGAACTTGTCCGCGTGTTTGAGCCGCTTGCCGACGGCCGGATGGTCATGGAAGAGAAACTCAACCAGCGGCGATGGTTCGATATCGGCCAGGTTCTGATTGGCCAGGCGAATCATCGCGCTTTTGAATGCCGCGACCATTTTCGTTGTTTGCAGGGCATACTCGTCGGCCTGGTACTCGATGGCGCGGCTCAAGCCATTGCTGAGGGGCATGACGATCAGTCCGAAAATGCCGGTGAGCACTAACAGGTAGGGCATGCCTGCAACATCGGTCAGGCTCAGGAAGTAGTGCTGGGTGTCAACCGCCCAGTGCAGCGCGAGGTTGAGCAGGTAGAGGCCGCCCAGTGTCAGCACCGACTGCGTAAGAATCAGTTTCCAGAGGTCGTGGTGAACATGGTGTCCCAGTTCATGCGCGAGTACAACTTCGATCTCGTCCGTTGTGTAGCGGTCCAGCATGGTATCGCCAAGCACAATGCGGCGCGTGTTGCCCAGGCCCATCAAAGCCGCGTTGGCTGCTGTGGTTTTTGAGCTTAGGTGCATAGTGAAGACGCCGCGCACGTGGGTATGGGCGCGTTCCGCCAACGCCATGAGTCGCTGCGTCAGCTCGCCCTCGGGCAGCGGGGTGAACTTATAGAAAAGTGGCAGGATGAGCACAGGAGCGAGATTTGCCATCATGACGGTAAAGAAGAGCATGATCAGCGCGACCCAGAGCCACCAGGTCTGCGGTTGGGTTGCCAGCAAGAGGTAGATCAGCTCGACGGCAAGGCTCTCCAGGACGAGGCTCAGCACAAGCCCCTTAAAGAGATCAGCCAGCCAGCTTCGTAGCGTCATGGTGGAAAGCCCGTAACGATGTGGTAGCACAAAGCCGCCGTAGTAGTCCAGGGGCGCGGTGATGACCTGGTAGCCCAGCGTTAAAATGAGCAGGAAGACCAGTATTTGCCATGGGTACCAGCCTTGCACCGGCTGCCAGTTCAATGGCTGTACCAGGTTACGCAGGGCGATATTCAGTTCGCTCCAGAAGATAAAGAGCAAGGCCAGCGCGCTTATGCCTAAGTTGATGAACGTAAGGCGTCTCCGTTTGCGAGCGTATTCGCGCGCTTGTTGTTGCCGCTCTGTATCAATGATTGCATTGTTCGATTGCTGTGTAGTTGTTTCCATACTTGTGCTTTCCAGGGTGTGGTTGATGATTGGTTTTATTGTACCACTTAAGGAGGAAGAGTTAGCTACCGTTCCGCATACAAAATCAAATGTTAATTAACTCGACGTGCAACTTTTTCGCCGCAGGCGGCTCACAACCACTTGTGAAGTTGCAGATGTGGCAGACGCAGTCTACCACATCTGCAACTTCACAAAAAAATGAACGCGAAGAGCGGAGCGATGAGGCCCCGGAAAAACATGCACATTGCATTAATTATACATTGAACACCTCTATACATTGGGAAGTGGCTCTCCTTTAAGGCGGTTTGGGACTTTAATAACCTTCTTCATATGCTAAAAGCATGTAAATCTTTTTCTCTATGCTCTTAGCATAGAAATCTTCTTCTATATGCTGCCTGTTCTTGCTATGCTGTACATAAGCAACAGATCAAAGATTATGAGAACGAAAGGAAACTGAAGCATGAAGATTGCAGCACTTTACGATATTCATGGGAACCTGCCAGCGTTGAACGCCGTACTGGAGGAACTTGAAGAAGTCCAACCGGACTTGATTGTTGTTGGAGGAGACGTATTTCCCGGTCCTATACCCCGGCAGACACTGGCACGCCTGATCCAACTTGGCGACCGGGTGCGC
This sequence comes from Ktedonobacteraceae bacterium, assembly GCA_041499255.1. Classification (GTDB taxonomy): domain Bacteria; phylum Chloroflexota; class Ktedonobacteria; order Ktedonobacterales; family Ktedonobacteraceae; genus UBA11361. The sequence continues at coordinate 3,528 of JBGQJX010000398.1, forward strand.
TTTATTCGAGGAAATGGAGACCGCGAGGTGGTTGCTGCATTCGATGGCCTGCCATCCGTTCCAGGAGCGTCAGAGGAAGTGCGTCAACGGATACGCTGGACTGCCCGGCAATTAGAGCAGCCCCAGCGAGATTTCCTGGTACTGTTACCAGAGCAGCTCACGCTTGATATTGAGGGTTTGGGAAGTGTCTTATTCTGTCACGCCACCCCGCGCAACGATGTGGAGATCTTTACACCGATCACGCCGCAAGAACGGCTCAACATTATCTTCAGCGGTGTTGAGTCACAGATTGTGGTGTGCGGACATACCCATATGCAGTTTGAGCGGCAAGCAGGCAGTGTGCGTATTCTCAATGCGGGGAGCGTTGGAATGCCCTACGCTGATCGTCCCGGCGCGTACTGGCTGCTGCTCGAGCCGCAAGGGGTCGAATTTCGCAGGACAGAGTACGACACAGAGATAGCCGCGCAGCAGGTACGAGCTAGCGGCTATCCGCAGGCGCAGGACTTCGCTGATGAGAACCTGCTCAAAGTGCCAACTGCGGCGGAGGCGACAGCGGTTTTTGAACCTATGGCGGCG
>JBGQJX010000399.1:0-4098 GCA_041499255.1 Ktedonobacteraceae bacterium
TATTTCGCCAGTAAGGTAGCTCGTCCTAGACTGATTGTATCCAGGCTATACAGACGAGACTCTAGTCTGGTCATGTCTCGGGCCTGCAAGAGACGGGCAGATGTCACCCCACTTGCAAGTCCCCGCATTCAATGCGGGGGTTCATGACTCGGTCATTGTATCGAAGCGAGCACGGAGTACTTTTTTGTCGAACTTCCCGACGCTGGTTTTGGGGATGGCGTCAATAAAGATCACATCGTCAGGGAGCCACCATTTGGCTACAAGGGGGGTGAGATATGCCATGATCTCTTCTTTGGTGATTTTCCCAGCATAATCGGGTTTGGGGACGACGCAGGCCAGTGGACGTTCAGCCCACTTCGGATGAGGGACGCCAATGACGCAAGCCTCCAACACTTTGGGATGTCCCATAATCAACCCCTCCAGTTCGACTGAGGAGATCCATTCGCCGCCTGATTTGACAAGGTCTTTTGTGCGGTCCACAAGTTGTAACATGCCATCTTCATCGACGACAGCAACATCTCCGGTGCGCAGCCAGCCTTCCGCAAATTTAGCAGCCGATTCGGTATCCGCATAGTAGGCGCGCGCAATCCAGGGGCCGCGCACCTGCAATTCACCAAAACTGTGGTTATCCCAGGGTACCTCCTGTCCTGTCTCCATATCCACGACACGGAACTCCACGCCTGGGAGTACCGTGCCCTGTTTGCCCTTGATTTGGAATTTCTCTTCCAGGGGGAGATTTTCCTGGTAGCTACGGAGATTGCAGAGGGAGGCCAGAGGCGAGGTTTCGGTCATACCCCAGGCATGGACAATGTTGAGATGCTTGCGGTATAGCCCTTCGATGAGCGAACGGGGAACCGCGGAACCACCACAATAGATCGCACGCAGTGCAGAGAGATCAAACTGCTCTTTTTCCAGTATATGCAACATGCCAATCCAGATGGTTGGAACGCCGCAGGCGACGGTGACATGCTCTTCAGCCATAAGCTGGACGACTTTCAAAGGATCGAGAAAGCGACCGGGAAGGACGAAATTCGAACCCATCATGATACCAGCATGAGGAAAACCCCAGGCGTTGGCGTGGAACATCGGCACGACGGGCAATACTGTATCTCGTTCGGACAACGCAGCGCCATCGGCAAGCCCAACGCCCATAGAGTGCAGGAATACGGAACGATGACTATAGACAACGCCCTTGGGGTTACCAGTTGTACCAGAGGTATAGCACATAGCTGCCGCGGTATTCTCATCGAGTTGAGGCCAGTCGTAGCTCTCGGGTTGACCGACGATGAAGGCTTCATAATCAATTGACGGCTGCAATTTCCCGGTAGCGTTGGGGGCTTCACCCATGATGACGTAGTGTTGTACCGATTTCAGTTGATCTACCAGGCTCTCAAGGACAGGGACCAGGTCTCCATCGACGAAGATGATTTTATCTTCCGCATTGTTGACGATATACACCAACTGCTCGGCAAACAGGCGAATATTGAGGGTATGAAGAACCGCACCGATACAGGGAACGGCGAAGTACAGTTCCAGGTGGCGATAGGTATTCCATCCAAATGTGGCGATGCGTTCGCCTTCTTTGTACCCAGCATTGTGCAGCGCGTGAGCAAGTTGGGCAGTGCGTTTTCCCCATTCTTTGTAGGTATAGCGATGCGTGCCGTTATCGGTACGTGTCACAATCTCTTTGCGGGAGAAAATACGAACAGCGCGGTTGTACGCATGTTGCAATGTCAATGGGTAATCCATCATCAGGCCTTGCATAAATACCTCCTCGGTGAAGTTATCAAAAATAGTCCCAAAACGTTCATGTGTACCGGGGTTCAGCTTATCTTTTCCCATTCTACCTGAAGTTGACTAATATCTCAAGCATAATGAGTGAAAATGAAGACTCAGAAGCACGGCCTCAAGGTTGAGAAGGATGGGGAAGTGCATACCACTCATTGCAGGGTTGGTGTTCAATGGTCCACACCCTCTATGGCTGAGGCGATCCTTTTGTTTCCGTGAGACGCGGACCAGCGCAGAACTTCCGCGGCGATGTAGAGAGAGCCAGTCACACAAACCAGGTCGTTATCATTGGCGAGCTCAAGAGCAAGGTCCATAGCGTGGCTACTGGTCGGCGTAGAATAAACACGCACATTTGGAGCGTATTCGGCGAACACAGACTTCAGTTGTTCGATCGTGGCCGCACGAGGATTCACCATGCGGGTAAGAATGACACTATCTATATCTGCCAATGCTCGCACAATACCAACCAGATCTTTATCGTGATTTGTGCTCAATATTACAATCAAACGCTCGCTGGTGAATGAGGTACGCAGCGCTTGAAGTAATTTCTGCATGGAATCTGCGTTGTGGGCGCCGTCGACAACGACGGTGGGAGCGTGACCGATGACCTCGATACGCGCAGGCCAGTGCATAGACTGGAAGCCCACACGTAATGCTGTTTCATCCCACGCAATACCCTTTTTGCGCAGCAGTTCGAGGGTAGCAAGAGCTGCAGTGGCGTTTTCGAGTTGATGATCACCAGCCAGAGGTATCTCAAGTCTCTCGTAGGTATGTTCGGGTGTCCAGATGGTGAAAGTCTGTCGTACCTCTGTACGCTTTTCAAGTCGATAGGTGTAACTAAGTGCTGGCAACTGCCCTGCGTTGACTTCAGCAATGGCGGCATCACCGGCAGAGGGGCCAACGCGCACCAAATTCGCATGTTGAGCGCGGCAAACGGCTGCAATGGCAAGCAGGGCTTCTGGAAATTGCGCAGAGGTGACAACCAGGCCGCCTGGCTTGACAATTCCAGCCTTCTCTGTAGCTATGCTGGTCAAGGTGTTGCCGAGTATCTGCATATGGTCGTAGCTGATGGAGGTGATTACGGAGACTAATGGCTCAGTAACGTTGGTGGCGTCTAAACGGCCACCCAGACCAACCTCTAGCACCGCATGTTGAATGTACTGACGGCTGAAGTAGAGCAAGGCCAGGGCGGTCGCCACCTCATAGGTGATAAACGGGCCAAATTTCTGTTCTTGGTGGATACGTTCAACCACAGAACGAAGCTCTGTTAAGAGTTCAGACGTTTCATGTTCGCTGATGAGACGATCATCGACGCGGATGCGCTCACGAAAAGTATGCAGGTCAGGTTGTGTATAGAGGCCGATATGTAGCCCAGCCATGCGCAAGACTTGCTCTATATAGGCCGCAGTTGAGCCCTTGCCTTTTGTGCCGGCAATGAGGGTGCAAGTATAGCTTTGTTGAGGGTTTCCCAACTGCGCAAGCAAGTAAGCTTCGCGAGGAAGATTTTCGGCAGGATTGCGTGTGTAATGACCGGTGCGCTCAAAATCACTGAGGCTGTAGAGATACGCTAAGGATTCTTGATAATTCATGTATTCTTTTCCTGATGATGATTTGAAGGATCAAAGGACTGCCAGTTCTCTCGCACTATTGCGTCGGTCATTTTCACGACGCGCATCAGGGGGCGCACGTCGTGAACGCGCACAATATCCGCTCCCTGGGCAATGCCAAGAGCTACGGTAGCTGCGCTTCCTTCCAGGCGTTCTTCGGCAGGCAAACCACCAAGCACAATACCTATAGTGGATTTACGCGACGTACCAAGCAAGATAGGACGGCCTAAAGCGCGTAGTTCTCCCAGGCGACGGAGCAAAGTGAGATTTTCCGCCGGGGTGGTACCAAAGCCTATGCCGGGATCAATAATCAGATTGTCCCACGGAATGCCGGCAAATAGCGCGCAGTCAATACTGCTGGATAGGTACCGGGTGATATCACTGACAATCTCACGCCTCTGGTAGTTACGCATATTAGCCATCAGCACCACGGGTACGCGGTACTCACTGACCAATGGCGCCATGTGTGGATCAGCGCGCAAAGCAGAGATATCGTTGACCAGTGAGGCTCCAGCATCGAGAGCTTGCCTGGCAACTTCAGCTTTATAGGTATCTATCGAGATAATGGTTTCTTCAGGAAGGGTGAAGGATAAGGCTTGAATGACAGGGATGACGCGGGCTAGTTCTTGCTCTAACGATAAAGGTGCGGCACCAGGGCGCGTTGATTCACCGCCGACATCGATGATGGCAGCGCCGTCGACAA
>JBGQJX010000400.1:0-4072 GCA_041499255.1 Ktedonobacteraceae bacterium
CGCCCTTTTCCCGCTATTGCGAGTTCGGGCCAGGTTATGTCGCTATGGAGGCTGGATTCCCTGTATCTCAACCAGTAGACCAATCGGGAAGGATCATTGCAGGCGAACTACCTGGGGGTGAGGTAGCTACTACCTGGCATTTCGGCTCGTATGATACGCTAGGCCGTGCATATACTGCGCTCCAGTCCTGGATCAAGGACAAGGGTCGAGAGTCAGGTGGACCGCCGTGGGAATCCTACTGGACCGACCCTGAAACAGTGCCAAATTCGTCTGAATGGAGAACAGAGGTGATCTGGCCTTTGGACTAGCGACATGAGTGTTCTCGCTCATCCATGGTTTCCCCCTCGATTACGGCAAACGTATCATGGGTTGCCTGTGCCATCGACCATAAGTAACTGTGTGGAGTGGAGGGGACATCTACAATGGCAACTTCTTTTTAGCGTAAAGTTAAGAATGGGGCAAATGACACAGTATACTTGAAGTATTTTCAAGTATACTGCTCGCAGAAGTTCGCGTGCCTGGTGAAAATACTAGCTTCATCCAGGGTTGTACAGAAAATGGCATGCTTTGTTATAGCTTTAATAGTTTATTAAGGAGATTGTCTTCATGTCTTCTCGTCCAGAATCTCTTGCTAAATCTACTTTCAACGACAAAACTTCACCAATCAAAGCGAACCGCGGCTTGCGCAGAATTGTGGTCGTTCTACTTATCATCTCAACCGTGCTAACCGTATTTTACGGGGCTATTTCGCTCTACATTTCTACTCAACTGGTTTATGCGCCGCAGAAGCCGATTTATGCTACGCCGGCCTCGCTGGGTTTGCAGTTTCAGTACGTCACATTCCCCAGCAGGGTTGATCATGTTCAATTGCGCGGCTGGTTCATTCCAGGTGTACTGCCGAACGGGAAATTGACGACGCAACGCGCAATTGTTTTTGTGCACGGCACGCGCACCAATCGTGCTGATAAGGCTGCTGGATTGCTGGATCTCAGTGGCGCCATTGCTAAAAACGGTTTTGCCGTGCTGGCTTTCGATATGCGCGGCTCTGGCGAATCTCCTCCCGCACCGCTTTCACTCGGCTACTTTGAACAGCGCGATGTACTGGGCGCGGTCGATTTCTTGCAATCAGGTCCGCTTCCTTATCCCGCACTGGGGCGTCCCCGGATCATTGGCGGCTGGGGCGTTTCAATGGGCGCAGCTACGCTGGTAATGGCAACGGCACAGGAACCAGCTATTCGCGCCATTGTCTCAGACTGCGCCTATGCCGATATCATCCCCATCCTGGAACGTGAGGTTCCAAAGGGCGGTCATCTCCCCGGGTTATTCACACCCGGAGCACTTTTGTTGACCCAGGCTCTATTTGGGGTGAACTTTTACGCGGACCGCCCGGTTGATTATGTAGCCCAGATCGCTCCGCGTCCGATACTTTTCATTCACGGTGCTGACGATCATTACATCCCCCCGGTGAATATGGATATATTAGCAGCCGCGGCTCGTTCTGCTCATAATGCTCATGTACAGACGTGGTCTGTGCCGGGTGCCGACCACGCTCAATCCTTCAACACGCAGGGAAAAGTGTACGTCGATCGCATTATCACTTTTTATACAGCGGCCCTCGGGCCTGATAGTGGGGCAGCCTGAAGCGGTCTCAAAGGGGGATAATATGTCTTTACAATCATTAAACTCCGAGGCATCAATGCAAGCTAAAATGTCTTTCTCGGGAAATAATACATGGCGTGGCCTACTTATTGGCTTTGTTCCTTTAGCCCTGCTGGTAGTTATTGTCGTCATCGCCCTGACGGTAACCGCCCTGATACGCCAGTTATTCGATCAGTCAGGATTTTTTGTCGTACAACAAGCGGCTTTGATCACCCTGATTGCCGGCCTGGTAATTGCTCTTGTGATCTTTGTAGTTGCGATTGTGCTTACCTTAAGGCGTGTGACTGCCTGGCAGCAAATTGGCGCAATGAAGTCGTCTCGCGCTGCGCTCTGGGCACTTGGACTCACTGCCTTTATGGTGATTTTGCCGGTAATAGTGGCATTTGTGCTCCCACAGAATCCAGCTCCGTGACTTTTTTCCGTCGCAGAACTGCGACCGGTTCTGACAAAGTTTGTGTAGTATGAAATGGGCTGAACGTTGCGACGACACGTTCAGCCCATTTCATTAGTGGCTCAAGAAGTTTGTGTTTTGCTTGACAACACCCTCTTCCATGCACGAAGATACACTGTATAACCAACATGTTAACTCAGGTATGCGATGGCAATCGATTATACACCGCCAGAGGGATAACGCATATGACCACAACCAAACGACGGGCCGAAACCGGACAACAAACAGAAACTGTCTTAGAAGCTGCATCATTGGAGCAGATTCAACGCAATCCAGGATTGCCGTTGGACATGGATTGGGTGAGCAGGGTACATATCAACCGCAGTGCAGTTGAACGGCGCGCGGCCACTATGAACACAAGACGTACGGTGAAGAAAGAGTGGCAGGCGGCGTGGCTACTGCGCGCTATTACCTGTATTGATCTTACGACCCTGGCGGGTGACGACACGCCCGGCAATGTCCTGCGCCTGTGCGCCAAAGCGCGTCAGCCTGTACGCGAGGATTTATTGCAGGCGCTTGGCGTCAAGGATTTTACACTCAATGTAGGGGCGGTTTGCGTCTATCATAACCTGGTGCACATCGCGGTTGAAGCTTTGCGCGGTTCGGGTATTCCCGTGGCTGCTGTCTCGACCGGTTTCCCCGCTGGGCAGAACCCCATGGAGCAAAAACTAGAAGAGATTGCTGCTTCAGTCAAAGCAGGGGCAAACGAGATCGATATCGTTATTTCACGCGCCCATGTGCTCACAGGCAACTGGCAGGCACTCTATGACGAGGTGCGCGCTTTCCGAGCGGTCTGTGGTGACGCCCATATGAAGACGATTCTCGCGACCCACGAACTTGCCACCTTGCGCAACGTTGGTATGGCCAGCCTGATTTGTATGATGGCGGGCGCCGATTTTATCAAAACATCCACTGGCAAAGAGGCAGTCAACGCGATACTGCCAGTTGGTATCGTCATGGTGCGTGCCATTCGCGACTATTATGAGCGGACTGGCTATAAAGTCGGCTTCAAGCCGGCGGGTGGCATCCGCAGCGCCAAAGAGTCGCTTGACTGGCTGATTTTGATGAAAGAAGAGTTAGGAAACGATTGGTTACACAATTCCCTGTTCCGCATTGGCGCCAGCGGCCTGCTCTCCGATATAGAAAGACAGCTTTCGTACTTTGTCACCGGTCATTATGCTGCGGCCCATCATAACCCGATGGTTTAGGTAGAGGGAGGCTTAGCATGAACGTAATGGACATTTTTGAAACCATGGAGTATGGACCTGCTCCAGAATCGCCGACACCAGCCTTGCAGTGGATGAAAGAGCGTCAGCCCTTTGGCCTCTTCATTAATAACCAGTGGGTGAAACCTGCCAGCGGTCAGTATCTTGACAGTATCAACCCCTCAAATGGCAAACCCCTGGCACAGGTGGCAGCGGCTAATAGTGCCGACGTTGATGCCGCCGTAGCTGCAGCTCGAGCGGCCTTTGAAAGCTGGGGTAAGACACCGGGTCATGTACGCGCACGCTATATGTACGCTATCGCACGACATATTCAGAAACACTCGCGCCTGCTGGCGGTGCTGGAGTCCATGAATAATGGCAAATCTATTCGCGAGACGCGCGACCTGGATATCCCACTGGTTGCGCGTCACTTCTATTATCATGCCGGTTGGGCGCAACTTATGTCCACGGAACTGGCAGGTTATGAGCCTGTTGGCGTTGTGGGGCAGATCATTCCCTGGAATTTTCCCCTGCTCATGCTGGCCTGGAAGATTGCGCCAGCCCTGGCCATGGGAAATACCGTCGTGCTTAAGCCCGCTCGCTATACCCCGTTGACTGCGCTCAAATTCGCCGAAATAATGGAGGAGGTAGGGCTTCCCCCGGGCGTGGTCAACATCGTAACCGGCGAGGCTTCCCAGGTTGGAGAAGCGCTGGTACGCCATCCCGATGTCAATAAAATCGCCTTTACCGGCTCAAC
>JBGQJX010000401.1:0-4067 GCA_041499255.1 Ktedonobacteraceae bacterium
ATGGGTATTATACGTCTTTTGAAATGGATTTCTTAGGCAAGGTTCAATTCGTCTGAATTGTGCTTGACAGTTTGAACAGTCCCATCATGTCACCCTGAGCGAAGCGAAGGGTCTGTCGCGATCGGCAGCGAGATGCTTCGCGGAGTTTACACTGAGCGTAGCGAATGTGCTCAGCATGACAGGGCTGGACCTTTCTGTTGAGGAGGAACTGTCAAGTTCATTTGAACCTTGCCTTAGTGCATCAACGCGCCATGGCCACAGAAAAATAATCAAACAGGTTATCGGGGAGCATCGATATATGCAACAATTTTTAAGGCGTCGCTTGCATGATGGCATCTTCTTCGCCATGCTGATGGTTTTGCTTGGCGGATTCGCCCTATTGCTTCACATCCATCCAACGCAACAATCTAATGAGACTCATTTAATCTTACAGGCACAAGCCTGGTTGCATGGCTATTTAGATATCGGGGTGCGTGTTCATGATTCGATCATTGTCAATGGCAAGATCTATATCATCTATCCCCCGCTGCCCGCGTTGATGATGGTACCATTTGTTGCCATCCTGGGTAATAGTTTCAGTGATATCTGGTTTACCTGGGCATTCGCGGCATTGAATATCATTCTGTTGTTTCGGACGCTTGAAGTGATGCGTGTCCGCCGTATCACCAATCGCACGCCGCTTGAAAATCTTATCATTGCCATTACCTTTGGTTTTGGCACGATAGCCTTGTGGCTCTGCCTGGGAGGCAGGATATGGTTTACAGTCCAAACTATCAGCATCTTTGGGATCATGATCACGCTCCATAGCACACTAAGCAGGCGCTGGCCGCTGGCGACGCTCGGCGTAGGCATGGTGATGCTTACTCGCACATCTGAGGTGTTGATCGGCATTGTCCCTCTCATCGTCTATCTGCACGATTTAGGAGTTGGGCGCCGCATTCAGCGCCAATGGCACTTTCTGCCGCAGCGCTGGCCATCAACGCGTGAATTGGCCGTAACGCTCGCACCGTTCTTTATTGCCTTGCTCATATACCTGGTTCATAACCAGCTCTACTTCGGCACCCCCCTGAGCACAGGTTTTGATATTCAGAACCAACAAAATTACCCGCAGATCAAATATGGTGTCATAAGCTGGCATTATATCTGGCCCAATTTCGTCGTTGATTTCCTACGCTGGCCAAGCTTTAATTACGCTAGCCCTTTCGATGTGCATCCACAAACTGACCTGTTCACCGGTGGCATTGGAACGAGTATGTTCTTTAGCACGCCACTGCTGGTGATCTTTATCTTCACTCCACAAGGTAAGACACCACAGACCTGGTTACGTAATACTTTTTGGGCGACGATTGCGATTATACTCCTGACAATCCTGGCCTACTGCACGGGAGGGTGGAGTCAGGTTGGTGCACGCTATCTGCTCCCGCTCTACCCACTGCTCTTTTTGCTCCTGGCGCAACAGGCTTTCCCATTAGATACGCGCTGGATAAGCCTGGCAGGCTTGAGTATATTTATCAACCTCTTGCTAGCGCGGACGTTCTGGGAAAGGAAGCCTACAACGCTATTCATAGCAGGAAGCGCGGCTATCGTCTTGATAGCCTGTATGATTGCTATCATCATGCTCCGGAGGCAAGGACAACAGCATGAAGAGATTGCTCCGCTTGCTCCTGCCATGATCCCTGCTGAATCTACTGAGTCTGCTGAGTCTGCCTATAGTGAAGAATCGACTGTGAAGCAACCGGCACGATAGCCCGCTTCCGGGTGGAAAGACTGATTGGGACTGTAGCAAAGTTTGTGATGGGGGAAGTTGATGTTGAGCCTGTTAATGGATGAGTTACGTATCCTACTCCTTTTGTCTGGCTAGAAATTAGTGGCCACCCATTTTGCCAATCGATTTCCAGAAACTTACGCGTATTCCGCAGAGGCGCTAAGTGAGCCACAACTTTTCGGGTAGCAGTATCAATAACATCACCGGCATCTCCCGCGTAAACAAATCGCCCATCGAGGCTGTGCTGCAACCATCCTTCTCTTCCACAATTAATTACACAGGGGTCCTCGCTTCCTGTTATTTGCGTCACAGGAATATCTGCAATTTGTTTTGGCGGCACAGTAGGGAGTCCAGAGACATCAAATACATGCACATAGCTATTTGGCCCATCCATAACATATAATTCTTTCTCATTCGGTGAAAGAGAAATACCATGATTGTAGGAGCAACAAAAACTCGATGGAGAAAATCCCTTAATTGGGACAGTATAAAGAACGTTGCCTGTAGAAATATCACTCACTTGAAAACCAAAAGACTTTGATCCGGTGGTAAATAAAAGTGTTTCTTTCCCATTAATAGTAAATGGACGGCCAGCACCGTGCTCGAGTGGTCCAATTTGCTTAATCACTCTGTTTGAAGCTGTATCGGCAACTACTAGATAGTCTGAATTGAGTCCACCCATATAGACATGGGAGCCATTAAGACTAACTATCGTATTATGAGGTCCAGAACTAGCAGGAGACGTTATATTGCCAATTTCTTTACCGGTTGCTGCATTTATAATATGCCAAATGCCAAGAGGGTTTCTCTCTCCCCCTGCCTGATAGATTGTTTTCCCATCTGGGGTAATGCTGATGGTATCCACAGGATATGGATAGCTGATATTCCACACGATTTGAGCAGTCACCAGATTATATTTTAGCAGATAGCCAGTTCCGCTCGGGCTATCGCTGCCATAACTGATATACAGCATGCCGGTTGCCGCATTTGCAATTGGACCTCTCACTCCTTTTGTAGTAGGCAGCCGGACACTTTTTACGAGGGCCTGGTTATGATCCATATCATAGACATACATCCACCCATCGGGAAATATATATTCGTAGCGCTGTATGCTTGCCTGGTGTGTTTGCTGCTGCTGTAGAATGAAAAGAACAATGAGAGAGAGAAGGACCAGAAGCATTCCCAGTAGAAGATAACCTGTCAACGCGAATAGCGAAATGGTAAAAGGATTTTTTCTCTTATTTTTAATCACTGTTGGTTAGCTCCCTGGTTGAATGCCGAGCGCTGTACTGGATCAGGATTTCGGATCCACTACTCGCCGATTTTGTGTAATTAGGGCGAATTATAGCCGCTTTTTAGAGCTTTGTATAGATTTTGTTCAGGCATGTCAACATTTACATCTACCTGTAACATAGAACCTCCCAAATTGATCTCATTTCTAAAAATACGATACGATATAGTTGCGTTTCGTAAAAATCTATGCTATACTCCCAATAAGAAAAGAAACGATATCGTTTCGTATCGAATAGAAGCATCGTGAGGCAATCAATTGTGGGACCGGCAGAGGCACAGGATCAGATCGTTCAACGGAGGCTTCACGGCATACAATAAGCAGTTCATTCAAAAAGGAGGTTGCAATCATGTCAAATCTCGGAAATCGCCGGTGGTGGGCGCTCGGTGCGCTCACTCTGGCCGTTCTGGCGGTTGGTCTGGACATCACCGTCCTCAGCGTGGCACTGCCCACGCTTGCCACCGCGCTGCATGCCTCGGAGTCGGATCTTCAGTGGTTTTCGTCCGGGTACGCGTTGGCGCTCGCGGCGGCGATGCTGCCGGCCGGGCTGCTCGGCGACCGCTACGGCCGCAAGAAGGTGATGCTCGTCGCCCTGACCCTGTTCGGAGCGGGCTCGGCGGCCTGCGCCTATGCGCCGTCGGCAGGCGCGTTCATCGCGGCGCGGGTGGTGCTCGGGCTCGCTGGGGCGGGTGTGATCGTGATTGCCCTGTCGGCGCTGACGGTGCTGTTCACCGAGGAGGAGCGGCCGCGGGCGGTCGGAGTCTGGGCGGCTGTCAACTTCCTGGCGCTGCCGCTTGGCCCGATCCTGGGAGGCTGGCTGCTGACACACTACTGGTGGGGCTGGGTGTTCCTGATGAACGTGCCGGTCGTCCTTGTGGGGCTGGTCGCTGCCTTCGCGCTCGTGCCGGAGTCCCGCGCCCCGCAGCGCCCCGGATTGGACCCGGTCGGGGTAGTCGCCTCGATCGCCGGCCTGGTCGGCGTGACTTATGGTCTGATCGAGGCGGGCCAGCA
>JBGQJX010000402.1:0-4063 GCA_041499255.1 Ktedonobacteraceae bacterium
CTCCTACAAAGCATGACTTTGGCCACGACATTATCCCGGCAATGTTAGCACGAGGCGAGCGTGTCTATGCCTATCCCTTTACCGGGTACTGGCAAGATGTGGGTACCGTGCAATCTTACTGGGAAGCGCATATGGAATTGCTTAAGGATCGCCCTGCCTTCGACCTCTACGATCCATCGTGGGTCATTCACACGCGGAGCGAGGAGAGGCCACCCGCCCATATTCGTAGCGGAGCCCAGGTCGCCAGTAGCCTGATCTCGCATGGCTGTATTATCAAGGGACGGGTCGAGCGCAGTGTACTTTCACCGGGCGTCGTTGTCGAGGAAAATGCGGTTGTCAGGGACTCCATCGTGCTCTTTGACACTGTCATTGGGGCCGACAGTGTAATTGACCGGGCAATCCTGGATAAAGAGGTCATCGTTGGCAAGAACTGCCAGGTTGGGTATGGCGATGATATGACTCCGAACAGGCTAGAGCCGAGCAGATTAAACACCGGCATTACTCTCATCGGCAAACGTGTGCATTTGCCAGATAATTTGAAGGTTGGGCGCAATTGCAAGATTGGCACTGACCTGCGCCCGGAGGACTTTCCAACTGATACGCTGGCTAGTGGCGAGACTATTGAGGACCGTACCTTCGCGCATGGATGGGAGCGGGAACTGGCCCGGCGAATATCCAACACTCTGTAGCAGGCGGAATGCTACAGAATAGGGGTTATACTATGGCAGATGAGCAGATTTTACGGAAGGTGAAAATAGAGGGGGGCTATCTGCGCTTTAGCTCGGCGCACTTTATCACTTATGGAGGCAAGTGCGAACGCTTACACGGTCATAATTATGGCGTGCTTGTTGAAGTTGAGGGTTCGCTGAACGAGGATCATCTTGTCTTTGATTTCACGGTGTTGAAACGGCTTACCAGGGAGGTTTGTCAGAAGCTCAATCATCGTTTTCTGTTACCGTTGCACAACCCTCACATGCAACTGGCTGCAACTCCACATTCATGGGAGATAGAGTTCCAGGATAAACGTTACGTCTTTCCTCGTAGTGACGTAGTCGAATTGCCTATCGATAATTCAACCGCAGAGTGTCTCGCTGAATACATCTGTGCCGAGCTTTGCGTCATGCTTGGTGAATATGATATCTCGAATCTTCACACAATCATGGTTGGTGTCGAGGAAGCTGCAACACAGATGGCCTATTACCGCAGGTCACTGAGAAAAAGGGAGTGAATAGTTGATGCTCAAGGCAGACAGGGCGCAATTCCACGCGTCCTCTCTGCCTGCTTGCGCCTGGTTGACGATGGGAAGTTATTCTGTTACTATCGTGCGTCCAACGGCTTGTGTGATAGCATGCAACTGTGGCATTAAATCTTGAAATTGTTCGATAGTCAGGGACTGGGCGCCATCTTTCAGTGCCTCATCGGGATTAGGATGTACTTCTATCAGCAGTCCGTCAGTACCAGCGGCTACGGATGCAAGAGACATAGGAATGACAAGGTCACGTCGACCTGTACCCTGGCTGGGATCAGAAATGATCGGCAGGTGTGAAAGGTGTTGAATAAGAGGAATAGCGCTGATATCCATCGTATTGCGTGTCACCTTTTCAAAGGTACGAATGCCGCGTTCGCAAAGGATTACGTTGTGGTTACCCTGGGAGAGAATATACTCCGCGGCGAGCAGCCACTCCTCAATAGTGGCTGACATGCCGCGTTTGAGCACCACGGGTTTGTTGGTGCGGCCAACTTCATCCAGAAGCATATAGTTTTGCATATTCCGTGTGCCTATTTGCAAGATGTCAGCATACTCGCAGACCATCGGTATGTCCGCGGGAGTCATGACCTCGGTGATCACTGCCATACCAAACTCATCGCGGGCCTTGGCGAGCAATTTCAAGCCTTCTTCACCCATCCCGCGAAAACCATACGGCGAGGTTGAGGGCTTGAAGGCTCCTCCGCGCAGGATAACAGCTCCCTCTTTTCGCACTGCCTGGGCCGTAGTCATTAACTGCGTTTCACTTTCAACAGTGCACGGCCCGGCCATCATGACTACTGCATTACCACCGATTTGTACCGTTCCCGAAGAAACACAAGCAGCGGGTACATCAACTATAGTATCTTCCGGGTGAAACTCCCGACTGGCGAGCTTATAGGGTTTGGTGACACGTAACACTGAATCGACGCAGGGGAGGCACTCCAATGCTTCGCCTATAGTTGGATTGATACCACCAATACTACCAGGTGTGCCGGAGGGGCCAACGCCGCCCAGGACACCGATAATGGTACGTTCAACGCCACGTGAAGGATGTCCACTGAGGCCGTGGTTTTCGAGAAACGTGATAACGCGCTCGATATCTGTGTCAACGCAATATGCTTTCATAACGACAATCATGATCAAAACTCCTTTATGAATGTCAAAGTGGATTATTGCTCTGGCTCCTCATTGCCAGCACATCGGCCTATCTTGACACCATCGTCATGATTGCCCGCAGTAATTTCTCATTTCTCTCTTTTAAGAGGATGAAACGAACTATGGTTTTTTGCTCATTGAAGGACGCAGGGTGACTGCTTTGCGAAGGTATACATGCTGCACCTCTGCGGCACTGCGCGTTGTATTGACGTGTAATAATACACGGATACATTTGCCTAGACTGTTGGGGACAGGGATCTCGCGAGCGCACAGCAGGGCTACCTCTGTCCAGCCAAGTTGACGTGCAGCCAGTGCCGGGAATTCTGCGTCCAGATCCTCTGTGACAGTAAAAATAGCGCTGGCAATATCATCCACACGCAACTCATTGCGACTGATGAGCAACTCCAGTAGCTCCTTCGTAGCCGCCAATACTTCCTCGCGCTCATTATATTCGACAGTAGTCGCTCCCCTAATACCCCGGCAATACATGTAACCATTCACCCCTTCTTTGTATCTATCTATTCTGAATACTGTTACAAGGTTCCGAACAGAATAGAATGTTACTATTGTAAGGGATGTAGGCAAGTATAGAAAAGTAGGAATTGGCATCTGCGAGAAATGTCTCTTATGCTGCCTTTGAATTATCTCTTACGGAGGCTCACAATATATTTTTTCACTGCTTCTACCTGTTCACTTTCCTCGTGTTGATCGATGAGATTGACCAGGGCACTGCCCACAACGGCTCCCTGAGCGTAACTGGTTACCTCGGCAATATGCTCAGGGGTTGAAAGGCCAAAGCCCACTGCCAGAGGCAAGTTATATTCCTTCGTATAGTCATTGACTCTATTAATGAAACTACGTAAGTGCTCCGGCAGGGTCGCGCGCGACCCTGTAATGCCACTGAGTGAGACGCAGTAGAGAAATCCGCCCGGGCCACTGGCTGCTGCTCTGGCTATCTGTGCGATACGCTCGTCTGTGGTGGTCGGGGGAACGAGGAAGATCAGCGCAAGACCATAGCGGTGTGCGGCCTCTTGCAATGGCAGCGCCTCTTCGGGAGGGAGATCGGGGATGATGAAGCCACAGACGCCACTGGATGCCGCTGTTTCACAGAAACGCTCAAGGCCATATGCCAGGACGGGGTTGTAGTAGCCCATCAAGATAAGTGGCACAGCGGTTTGTGACGAGACCTGGCGAGCAATCTCCATGCAGCCGTTGATGGTCATACCCTGTTCAAGGGCGACATGTCCCGCAAATTGGATAGTAGCGCCATCGGCAAGAGGATCGCTGAAGGGCATTCCTAGCTCGATGATATCGGCTCCCGCCGATGCTGCCGCCAGTACAAGTTCGATGCTCTGTTTTGCCGAAGGATAGCCGCACATAAAGTAGGGAATGAGCACGCCTCGATGCTTCCCTTGCTCTTCTCGCGCGCGTTCAAAGGCATGAGTAATCCTGGTGGCTGGCGCTCTATTTGTGGAAGTTTGCTTTATACTGCTTTCGTTCGTTGTTTGCATCAGTTCTTCCTTATATGTTAATATTTTTTCAGGCCCTTTCGACGAAGGGCTAGCAGGGTTGGTCCCTGCTCGATACGAACTGCCAGGGAAAGACTCGTTTTTCCACACGGCTCGACCGATAAAGAGAGAACGTCCTTCCCTTGGCAGC
>JBGQJX010000403.1:0-4050 GCA_041499255.1 Ktedonobacteraceae bacterium
AGGGTGTATGAAATACTTGTTGGCAATCGATCGTAGGGCCCGATTTATCGCGGCCACCGCCGATTATGATCTTTAAAAAATTATTCGGGACATCTGTAGGGGCCGATTTATCGCGCCCATCGCCGATTTATCGGCCCTCCGTGCATGTGTCGCTATCCGGATTATTTTGTTGAACCTCATTATCGGCCCCATTAGAATCGCTTACCTACAAACAATTCATACACCCACACCATCACCAGCGATGACGGGCAAACATTTGATAGCGGAACGATTGCCCCTGGTGTAATATATAAGTTCAAGTTTACATCCCCAGGCGCTTTTCCCTATCATTGCAACTACCACCCCTACATGAAAGCCACCATTAACCTGTGAACGACTCATGCGAGCTGAAGATGAGCCAGGCATAACGAGAAACGCCCTGCGAAACGGTGCAGAAACGCCGCTTTCACTATACTGCTACCAGGTGAGATAAAAAATGCAATTGTGCAGCGATCTGCTCGTATTGGGCAGGTGGCCCATTGGGAACGACCACTGGCAGTGACGGTCCGTAACACTGTATTCAAGAAGCTTCCATCGCAGCTGTTGTTACAACAGTTGGATTGGGTATTGAAAGAAGGCTGAAATCACGTTCTGTTTTGCTTCTGTTCCAAACGGTACCCCGTTGACGGAGGCGAACGACACAGAAAGTGAAATGTCCGAGTGAAGGGAAAGCAACGTTCCTTTGCCCCATGCACGCCCGGGCCTGCGAAGCCGTCGCATAGTAGGGGCGATGCCTTGTGCTCGCCCTCGGACCCCCCTTACATTCGCCAACAAAGTACTATAAAGCCAGCGCATCGCGCGCGGACGGGAAAAGCATAGCATCCTCGCGCTGCATATGTTCCTGTATCAGATCACAGAGTTGTAAACAGATATTCACAGGTACACTCCTAGCGTCAGCACCCGCCAGCACCTGGTCCCGCAGAGAGCGAATTTCCTTGTGCTCTGCTCGAAATGGAGCAACGAATCCTTCGCCAACTGCCCGCTCGATAAGCATAAATGCGTCATCCTCCTCAAGAGCGATATGCACATCAAGTTCGGTGGTGAGCGCTTCCCGCCCATTGGCGAGGTTTTTGAGCAGTGCCGGCATATCGCGTGCTTCGGCAGCCATCTGTATATCCATAATCAGAGGCAGCAGTGTTTCATGCTCCTCCGAAAGCCTGGCGAGTACATCTTTGCTTTCTTGACTCATTTCCTTCCCCTTCTCACCATTTTTAGTGCTACGAAGCCATTTGCGCTCTCGACAGGCGCAGGCTGTTTCGCGGACTGTATATACACTGACCAGCGACGCGCGGCGTGTACAGCAGTGTCAGAAGGCCCTTCGCCTCCTGGTGGCGGAATATCCCGTCCCTCGGCATACAGTCGTTCCACGCGCCGCAATCCAAGCAAAGCTGCGCCAAAAGCGCCGTTCATTTGCCCCAATCCCTGTGGTGGAAGATTCAGAGGCGCCGCAAGTTTTGCTTCAAGGGCTGCTACCATCGCCGCATTCTGGGTCATGCCTCCGGCAAGCGCGTATTCACTCTCAAGGCCGACGCGTTTCATCAGTTGCACAGCGCGCCCCGCGAGCGCCGTGATCGCCCCTTGCATAATATCCTCAGGCGCAATACCCCCAGAAAGATGGTTGATAACCTCTGATTCAGCAAAAACCGCGCAGACGCTGCTGATTTCGACGATTTTTGTCGAACGCAGTGCATACGGGCCAATATCGGCCGTCGTCAGCCCAAGATAGCGCGCAGTTTTTTCCAGAAATGCGCCTGTGCCAGCCGCGCACTTGTCGTTCAAGCGAAAAGCTCGAACACGGCCGCGGTCGTCTATACGGATCGCTTTGATATCCTGTCCGCCAATATCCAGAATCGTACGAGCCTGCGGAAAATGGTATGCCACCGCTAGCGCGTGACAGGTGAGTTCGGTAATCTGAGTATGCCGGAAAGGCACCATGTAACGACCATAGCCAGAGGTGGCAATGTAGTTCACATCCTTTTTCGTCACACCTGCGTTTGCCAGCAGATCATCATAAACCGACGCGGCAGCGGCAGCAGGTTTATAGCCGCTGCGGCGAATAGCAGTAGCTCGAATCTGCCGCGTTTCGTCCATCATCACCGCTTTGGTGTAGGTCGAACCAATGTCAATTCCGGCCGTCAGTATCATTGAGCCGCCTCCTTCTCTTGCGATGTTCGCCTGCCCGCGCGCACATTATCAAGCGCGTAGAGCGCGGCGCCGATAGCGCCCATGAACTGCGCCTGCGCGCTGACATTGAGCGGCGTGCCCAGCACCTCTTGCAGCAGGACGACCATGGCCTGGTTGCGTGAAACGCCGCCAGTAAAGGTGATTTCAGGAGCAAGCCCAACCCTGCGCACCAGCGAAGCGCAGCGTGTGGCAATCGAATGATGCATCCCCATCAGGACATCTTCCGGGAGATGCCCCTTTGCCAGGTGACCAATGATCTCGGACTCCGCAAAAACAGTGCAGGTGGTAGTGATCTTGACCGGTTTCGTGGACTTCAATGACAGCGGGCCAAGTTCAGAAAGTGGCATTTCGAGCGCAAATGACGCGGCTCCCAGGAAGCGTCCTGTGCCAGCAGCGCACTTGTCGTTCATGGCAAAGTCTACGACCTCGCCAGAATCACCGATACGGATGGCCTTGGTATCCTGCCCCCCGATATCGAGCACAGTACGGGTACCAGGAAACTCTACAACTGCCCCGCGCGCGTGACAACTAATTTCGGTAACCTGGAGATCGCCGAACGTTACGCGGTAACGTCCATAGCCGGTGGCGACGGTAAAATCAATCTCAGAAGCATGCAGGTTCGCGTTAGCCAGTACTTGCTCGAAGACTCTCTCCGCCGCCGTCCCCATATTCGTCTCCATGTCTAATAATGCCCTGGCAATCATGCTACCTTGCCCATCAAGTATGACACCCTTGGCCTGTGTTGATCCGACGTCTATGCCAGCTACATATTCCATCTTAGCGTCCCTCCAATAAAGCTCGCTGCTCCAGCACTTCGAAGAATGCGTCAACACGGTTCTTGATCTGGGCATCTGACCAGTAACGAGGATCGATGAGATCAGACTCGATATACAGCGTGGGCATGCCGTACTTCTTAGTCACAAATTCGCGATTATCCGCCATGCTCGTTGCAACGGTACGACAGCTCTTGATGCCGTGATACACTATGCCGTCGGCTGCAAAATCTTTCAACTGCTGCGCCAGCGCATAATGCGAAAAGAAGTGATTGGAGAGGCCCATCTGCGATGCCAGCGTTGTGACCTCGGCAAGGCTCTCCAGAGGGCGCGAGGTATCATAGAAAAGCCCGGCGCTATCCAGCCCTCCAGCTGCATAGGTGAGGTAGTCCGAGGCGGCAAACACTCCACCATGGCTCTCAAAGAGTTCGATCATGCGGCGCATATTCACATAACAGGGAGTGCCGCTAAAGATCAGCCGGAAACGCTCGTTGGGTACGCGGCCCTCTCCTCGTGCGACTTTTCCGGCAATCTCGTCATGGAGCAAGCGCATGAACTCCACACCTTCAGGAGTGCCGCGCCAGGCATTCAGTACACCCATATAGGTCAGGCCATCCAGCATTGAGTTATAGGGAGCAGGACGATGTTGATTGAACGCCAGAATCTCGATCCAGAGGCGAATCATCTCGTTGACATGCGCTTCAACCTCAGCCAGTCGATCAATATCGAACTTTTTCCCGGTGATCTGCTCGCAACGCGCAATGAGATCACGGAACTGTCCCTCGACCCAGCGAGAATCGGCCAGGTGCTGTGGACTCCCCGCGGGCGGCTTCCAGGCAGCAAAACGTTTGCCAGGAATATCCAGCACAAAAGCAGGAGTGCCGAAGCGCCGCTCCCAGATTTCAGCCCATTTGATATAGACATTGCACAGGCTTGATGCTATAGCGATGTCAGGTTTTGGCATTTGCAAGCCGGATGGGTGCATCATATTACTGAGCATCAGTCCAACATCGGCCTTGACATAACTGCACACATCCGGGGAGAACCCAAAATC
>JBGQJX010000404.1:0-4049 GCA_041499255.1 Ktedonobacteraceae bacterium
CAACCTCCTAACCTGCTGTCAACTTCGCAACGGCTTATTGTGATAAACTGAATTGACTTTTCTCAAACATGCGCAATGCCGCTGGCATCCTTCTTCCGCTGGTTATTCGATATGCAGCCAAAGGATAGCATATGATAAAAGATATATTGTTCGTCCTGTGGTTCTTTCTGCCCGCCGGCCTGGCAAATATGGCGCCGATCTTTGCCGCCAAACTTCCTTATCTCAGAAAACTTTCCTTCCCGCTTGATTGCTATGCAACATTTCGCAATAAAAGAGTGTTCGGCAATCATAAAACAGTGCGTGGGTTGATCAGCGGCATCCTTATCGGTATCCTGATCGTCTATCTTCAGGTTGCTATCTATGAGCACGTTCCTCTAGTAAGAAGCTTCGTCAGCATTGACTATACCACCATTAACCCTATTCTTTTCGGCCTGCTTTCCTCTGCAGGAGCTTTAACTGGCGATGCCCTCAGAAGTTTTTTCAAACGCCAGCGAGGCATCGCTCCAGGAAAGAGCTGGTTCCCATTTGATCAGATCGACTACATCATAGGAGGCGTCGTATTCACCGCTTTTTACATTCGATTAACCACAGTGCAATATATTCTATTATTTATCATCTTCTTTCTGCTGCACCTGGTGACATCGTTCATCGGGTATCTTCTAAAACTCAAGGACAATCCTATCTAAAGCTTCTCTGCATCCTGATACCAGGTTGCGAACCGAGATATAACTTTGCCTTCGCCTCTATTGCTGATGGAGAGGGACCATTAGGCAGTCACTTTCTTCTCCTTACTATAGAGCCGAAAGCCCTGGCAGCTATCCCGGCTGCCAGGGCTTTCGGCTCTGGAAGATGACCATGTAACAGTTGAGATCGGGAGGAAACAAGCACTGGTTCCAAAATCTCGTTTCTATCCCACCATTTGGAATGACACCTGTTTTCAATCGTATCGTTGATAGCATCCTATCACGATGTTTGACTCCATCGAGCAAATGCCTCCGCTAATCGCGGTGTTTACTCCCATTATTATCGACAACATTCCACAAATTATTGGCGCCGCCCCCACCATTGCCACCAAACAAGATGGGATCCCCTGACGACGAGTTGCTCCCACTCACGGCAAGACCAGCGGTGAAGGTATCCGTCGGCTCTGCACAATTGTCGAGTACGTCTGAGCAGTTCGTGCCACTGGTTGGGGCGGAGGCGGTTGCGAAGACGCCGTGTGCTAGTCCATTCGCATCATACGAAGTGGAGATATAATCGCCAACCATCCGTCCCTGGCTGGTGGTGGCGACCCAGCCGGTAGGCATCCCACTGATGACGGTCTGTGGCGTACTCCAGGTACTGCCGGCATTGATCGAGGAAATGAATCCCACACTCAACTGGGTACTGCCAGATGGGTAGAAGTAATACGTCAACCCCAACTGCGCTGTACTTCCAGAGGTGGCCTTATTGACAGCAAGACCCGGAATGAAATGATCCACTCCACTGTTCGTCGCATCAATCGGTACTCGACTCACGGTAGACCAGGAAGTCCCCGTACTATTGAGCGAATGGCTGATGACCAGATCATTGACTTTACACCCCCGGCGGAAGCGACAGTCCGTCCACACCACATACACCGTTCCCGTTCCATCAATCTCGGCTGAGGGGAGCGGACCCTCGCGCAGGCTCCCTGCCACAGTATGATGCTTGATCGTTGCAATGGTGGTTACCGCACTCCAACTTGCACCACCATTGGTTGAATTAAAGGCTCCTATAGCGCTCTCGTTGGCGTTATCAATCGGCACAATCACGGTGCCATCTGGGCGCACAACAGGTTGTCCACCGATGACGCCGCTGTTATTGGTTGCCGCCGTACTCCAGGTCTGTCCACCATTAGAAGAGGTACTCATTTGGAGCAGGTTGCCAGCCCCATGATTATCCCACTGGGTGTAACAGTGACCATAGAAGGGACTCGTTGCCGTATTGTCACACACAATCCAGTTCTTATCCAGATCGCTGCCTGTCGCAGTCGTGAAGGGATTGCTCCAGGTGAGACCACCATCACTTGAGCGACTGGTGACGACACTATTGCCGTGAACGCCCCCAGCTTCCAGAAGCGTTAACGATGAGATAAGCCACACATTGTGCGCCGCGTCAAAGGCTACTGAAGCATCGGTGGCTCGATCATTGGGACCGCCACCTGTCCATTTGGTAATCCCAGGCAGCAGACCATTGGTCCACGTGCTTCCATTATTCGTTGAGGTGGCAAAGCCAATGGCGCACGCACCTCCGTCCAAGATACGTCCCACCTGGAAAGTGGCGACAATAGTCGATCCATTGGAGAAGGTGTCTGGCTCCACTTCGGTATGGTGGTTGGTGGTGCTTGAGGCCGCACAGGTGGCCTGAGTAAAAGGATCGGTACTAAGGTGGAGCGTAGCAGCAGAGGCAGGAAGAACTGCCAATACGAGGGCCAACACGAGAGCAACGATGACTCCTGATCCACGAAAAGATGCAAAAAGGGCGCGTCTGCACCAAAGATATCGGGTCTGCACTGACATAGGGCAAGTCTCCTTTGTGTGAAGTCACTCCTGATGGGGAAAATCTCAACCGTTAAGAGATGTATAACATATATTTCATAAAATTACAATGTAAAAACGACTCTGTTGCACTTTTAGTGATTCAAATGCCCATCTTTCGTCCGTGGAGAAACGCCGGCTTTCTACGACCCCAAATTGTAACAACCTCCTGAGCCTATGATCGGGGAAGGAAGTTCTCTTACTACCGGGAATGCCAAACAGTGCATGAGTATCTGCTTATCGACTCTCAGTGCCGGGCAGTTGAGCTTTACCGGCGTGAGAAAAATCCCCTCTGGACACTTCATGCCTTTGGATCAGAGGACGAAGTGGAACTGGTAAGTCTCGGTGTACGACTCTCGGTCACGTCCCTCTTTGAGAATGTGACGTTCCCAGAAGATGGCAACAGTCTAGCATAGATGGATTCGTCGAATAGACTTCCCCCTCAATACATTACCGTCCCGGCAGAAACATTCAAATCCTCGCCCGTAATAGAAGCAGCCTTGTCAGAAACCAGGAAAACCACCGCGTCGGCGATATCTCCTGGAGGCACCAGGCGGCCAAGCGGTGAATTGCTCGTAAATCGTCGCCGTGCCTCATCTTCGCTGATGCCCTCCGCCTGTGCCTGGTTGCGAATCACCCGCTCAACGCGCTCCCCTTCGATCGGCCCCGGCGAGACAACGTTCACCCGTATCCCATACGGTCCCGTTTCCCACGCCAGCGTCCTTGCCAGCCCGACCAGGGCAAGCTTACCCGCCGCATACGGCGAGCGGCCAAACAGCGGTCGCTTTCCCGTCATCGAACTGATAAAAAGGATAGAGCCTGAGCGCCGCTCAATCATAGCAGGTAAGAACGCCCGGCAGCAGAGGTAGGCACCAGTAACGTTCACGGCAAAGGTCTCCTCCCACTCAGCAGGCGTGATCTCCCACAGAGGGGCCGTTGGACCAGTAATGCCAGTGTTATTCACCAGGATGTCGACGCGACCGAAGTGTGCCAGCGCCTGTTCCGCTAGATTACGTACGCTATCCTCGTAACGAATGTCGGTAGGCACAACCAGGGCCTGGCGTCCGAGACTCTCCACCTCGGCCCTGGTCTCTTGCAAAGCCTCAACAGAACGGGAAGCCAGTACAAGATCAGCTCCTTCTCTCGCGCAAGCTAAAGCAATGACTCGTCCAAGTCCCTGACCTCCTCCAGTTATCACAGCAATTTTATCTTTGAGCATCATTCACCAACCTCTTTATTTTTGCATGGCGCTGCATTTCTATGATAATGCTTTTTTATGCCAACTTGCGACGCAGGATAAACATCATACCCACTCCAAGTAATACCCAGGCAACCAGGACAAATGGAATTAGGTTGAGGGGAAATGGGGCCGGAGCAATCAACAACAGAGCGAATATGCCCAGAATGAGCAGCGTGCCAAGCACGGGAACGATTCCATGGCGCAATATATTGAAGTGCGGGCGGCCCTTGCGCCAGAAGAACCTGATACTG
>JBGQJX010000405.1:0-4045 GCA_041499255.1 Ktedonobacteraceae bacterium
CATGGTAGCCAAAGACGCGCTGGATATCCGGAATGCGGCCAATTAAGTAGAGATAGCCAAGGAGCATTAACAAGCGTAACACGCCCTCGATCACCAGGTTCAGCCAGCCAGCGCCGACCGGGCTGGGGAATAAGTTAGCAATGAAGAGCGGCGCCAGGAAGAAGACGAGAATGGCAATACCAAGCGAGATCAACAGTGTAACTACCAATGTCACCCCGCCAATCTGCGGCGGTACCATTTCCGTGGGCGGAGCAGCAGACGCTTCACCTGTGGGTTGGAGGCCATTCGTTCCTGGCTGTACACTCTCAGAAGCAGGAGCGGTTGTGTGAGCATCCGGGTTGACCGCGCCCGAAGCGATATTGGCGGACATGGTCATCAGGCGTGTACCCAGGACAAGCATTTCCCACAACAGGAGCAGCCCGCGCAGGAATGGGAGGCGGAACAGGCGGTTCTGATAGAGGCGAGGATTCAATGCTTCTTCATAAAGGTAGATGCTCTGATCTGGCCTTCGAATCGCTACGGCGGCAGATGTGCGCCCACGCATCATTACGCCTTCCATTACGGCCTGTCCACCATAGTAAAACTTTGCCACGATCTATTCTCTTTCTTTCATATAATACGGCCCCAATATTGCAATGATAACTCCTGGCGCTTATAACTCTTGATCTTGATCCCCGGCTGATAAATGAATAAAGCCACGGGAAAAGCCGGATGCGCGCAGTCGCGCCAGGCGACTGACAACGGGACTCTTCAAAAATGACGCGCGGGACATGCGCGGCAAGCGTCGACGCAGAGCGCGCAGTCGCGCTTCCGAAGAACGCAAGGTGCGCGACACGATGGGGCGACGCTTGCGCGCACGAATTGTCTGCCAGAGACCTGACTGGTCCGCCGGAGGCAAAAAGCTCAGGATACAGTTGGCTATATCGAATGATGCATAGGGTCGACTCAGGCGTTTCGCGTTCTCAACCTGCCGGCGCATGGTTGCCGAACCTGGCTTTACGAGGCGGCGTAACCCATCGACCAGCTCAATGGAGTCGTATGCCAGAATACCCACATCGTTTTTCAGCACGAAATCTACGTTTCCCTCTTCCTGACCCGGTACATAGCCGCTCAGAATGATGGGCAGATCACATGCCAGGGCTTCATTGATGGTCCCCGGCCCTGCTTTGGTAATAATTACGTCGGAGGCGCGCATCATTTCCGGCATATTTTGCACAAAACCAAAAACCTTCACCGGCACATGGAAACTTCTCCTGGTGCGTTGGAGGTGCGCGTAGAGCCGCTTGTTACGGCCAGTAATAACCAGCAGCTGTACTGACAAGCGAGCGCGTGAGATAGCGCGCGCGGCATCATATAAGCCTCCCGCTCCATCACCGCCACCCACCAATAAAACTACTGGTAACTCCGGCGCCAGGCCAAACTTGCGCCGCAGTTCCTCTTTGTTCTCCATAGGTCGCGTAAACTTGGGATCAATAGGCATCCCTAGCATGTGGATGCGCCTGGGATCAAAGCCGCGCGACAAAAACAATGCTTTGGCCTGTTCCGTTGGCACGATGTAAGCATCCGCTCCATGAGCAAGCCAGGCAAAATGCAGGCTGACCAGGTCGGTCACTACGACAAGGAAGGGTATATGCATGCGCAATTTCTGTAAAGCTTTGATGGTAACTTGATTGAGGAGCGGATGGATGGAGACGATAACATCGGGTTGTACGCCGGTGATCAGTCGTATCAGCCCATTAAGAATGAGAGGCGAAGCGACATTTTGCATGGCTATGATGCTGCGCTCTTCATTGCTCAAATGAAAGACTCGCCCATAAATCTTGGGATTGTAGCGTATAGCTGGTCCATAGAGCTTGACCGCTTCACGCAAAGGGAATCGGCTATACTCTTCAAAGACATCAACAATCTCGATGCGATAGGTAGGAGGCGCCGGTGAAAGTTCAGTTGTGGGCGGCTCACCAGCATGGGCGCCGGATTCAGTAGACTGTTGCTGACGCGCGTGCCACTCCTCCTGCTCTTTTTGAGAGATCAGTGTGATGGCATTGCGAATTGCGTTTGCTGCACTACGATGACCGGCTCCGGTGTCAGCAATGAGGAAAAGTATCGTTCGTTGGGATGTTTTCTCCAAGCCACTCACCTCATGCGCAATAGTGTTTAGAATAATAAACCAGGGCGAACGCAATGTTCCATTGCGACCGCAAGAAGGGGCGGCGCGATTAAAAGGGTTGCCCCTACATCACGACGCATCATCCATGGATACTATGTGATATAGGGGCTGCCCTGGTTTAGCAATTATTCTTCTTCCTGCAAGTTGAAACGTTTGCGGAAACGCTCTACTCGACCAGCGGTATCAAGAATACGCTGCTGTCCACTGAAGAATGGATGGCACTTTGAACAGACATCTATCTTCAGGACAGGTTTGATGCTCAATGTCTGGAAACTATTACCACAGGCACAACTGACTGTGGCAGGGACATAATTTGGATGGATTCCTTTTTTCATTACGACAACTCCCGCGAGAATATTATTCAAATTGGTTATTAGCTACGAGCATGATTGTCTCAGCGGCACCCCGACGTCAAGATACCCTTCTACCTAACAATCTGCATTGCCTTCGCCTTATTCTACCATAGATAACACCGCGGCGTATACATTTATGCCCAAATTTCTTAATGCTGAGAAAAATAAAAGAACATCCTGTAGCAGACAGATATCCCATGAGGAGCCACAAAAGCGTAAGCAACGCGTTTGCATCGCGTTTATTGAATTGACTATTTTGACAAAAGCACATCCTTTGTGCGGTACGGCACTGGTATGGCACCGTCTACATATGATGTCCGACCCTGGAAGGGAAACAACATGTTCATCCGGAATGACGTCAACCGGGGTAGTGATACGAGAATCTCCACCAATGACGAGCAGCGTATGGGATCAGGTGCGGGTTGGAAAGAGATCGAAAAGCAACGTTCCTTCCCCACATGGCGCCGTCGATTACTCGTCCTGCTCAGCGTGCTCTTGCTTGTTGCTATCATCCTGGCCGGAGTACGCCTGGCCGCGGGCGCCAGCGACACCAACGACCAGTTGTTTGTTCACATCGGCAATCAACAGGTCGTCAGCCTCGACCTGCGCCAGAGCCTTCCCATTAACCCGGCCACTCTCGGGGTGAACGTCTTTCCCGAAGTTGGCACAAACTCCAAAGATAACGCCTACGGCTTTATGCCCTATAGCCCTCCGCTGACGGAGGGATTAAGAGACGCGCAGGTTGCGCTCTTGCGCTTCCCGGGCGGCGCATGGGGGGAAGAGCACTATCTATCCCTCGATCAACTCAGCGCTTTTAGCACGTTGCTCCAGCAGGTCGATGCTGAAGGTATGGTGCAGGTACGACTCTCCGGCCCCATCAATGGCGGTTACACGGAACTTACCGACATTGGCAATCGCGTCATTATCGCCAGCCGCTGGGTAAGCTTCCTGAATAATCCCCGCAGCGAGCTATACACTGGTCGCTACGGACATGTACCCTACCATCCCATCAAATACTGGTCGGTCGGCAACGAACCGGATACACTCATCAATCCCAGCACGGGCCAGAAATACACCGTCAGAGATTATGTACAAGATTTCATCCAGTTTTCGCTGGCCTTGCACCGCAGCGATCCTACCATCAAGGTATTTGGGCCGGAAATCAGTGAGTTTTATGGTCCAGGCGCAGGGCCAGCCGACGCCAATGGAACATTGTGGATGGAGGGTTTCCTGAAAGGCGTGGGAGCCTATGAACGGGCCAACAACGTAACCCTGCTCGACGGCGTCTCATTTCACCGCACGCTGTTCACCAACGCGGCCCAGACTCCCTTCGCCTTCTTAAGCAGTATAGGGGAATGGAACTACCTGCTGCCAGCCCTGCACCAGTTGATAGCGCAAAACCTTAAGCGCGACGTGCCTATTGCCGTCACGGCCATTAATACGAATCCACCCAACCAGCAGGCGCCTTCACGAGGGCTGGCCGCTTTATGGTGGGCCGATACCCTGGGAACGTTGATGAACCAGC
>JBGQJX010000406.1:0-4044 GCA_041499255.1 Ktedonobacteraceae bacterium
AATCGGCCCCTACGGCTGTCAGGATACATTTGTTCACCTGCATAATTGGGCTCCGACATGATGTCCGTTTTCAAGTGTATCAAGTGTTTCACTGTTTCAGATAAGTTTGAGTCGTAGTGGCTCACTGTATCAAGTGTATCAAGTGTATCAGGTGTATCAACTGTTTCAGATAAGTTTGAGTCGTAGTGGCTCACTGTTTCACTGTTTCAGGTGTTTCAACTGTTTCAAGCGGATACGAAGGACGCAATAATGAGGTTTCACAAAATAATCCGGATAGCGACACATGCACGGAGGGCCGATAAATCGGCGCTGGGCGCGATAAATCGGCCCCTACAGGTGTCTCGAATAATTTTTTAAAGGTCATAATTGGGCCCCTACGTCCGTGGTTTTAATTTTCCTGTAAGGTCGGCGACCAGGGCGTAGCGATCGGCAATCCCTTGCATGTCTTGATCGGTTACGGTTTGCAGGTTGCGATAGACCTGTTTATCCAGCATACGGGTCTTGTCTCCACCGGGCCAGAGGCGCCAGCTATCGTTATCTATGACGTCCGCCACCATCAAATCGCCACTCTTGTCGCGGCCAAATTCAATTTTGAGATCGACCAAGGTTACGTCTACAGTAGTCCAGGCTCGTTCGAGGGTTTCAAAGACACGCCGCCCCTGTTGTGCCATCCACTCAATCTCTGAAAGTGTAGCCAGCCCCATGTTGATGATATCTTCTGACCAGATTTGCGGGTCATGGCGCGCATCATCCTTGAGAAAGGTTTCGACCAGGACGGGCTCGAAGCGCGTACCTTCGCTCACCTCTGGATGACGCTTCAAATAGGAACCGGTGGCGATGCGCCGCTGCACCTGTTCAACCGGCAGCATTGTACAGCGACGAACTAGCAAGGTTACATCGTTGATCTGCTCGACAAAATGCGTGGCAATGTTTTCGTCATTCAGCAAGCGGAAGACATTGGCCGTGGTTATGGTGCTCCAGCGCGACTTGCCGGTAAGTTCGTTGCGCCGCACGCCATCGCCAGCTGTAATCTGGTCTTTATTTACCATAAACGCCAGGCTTTCATTTTCCGGGTGCGCATAGATTAATTTTGTTTTTCCTTCGGCCAGTAACGTGCCGAAATGCGGTGATTGTGGTTGATTTGTCATTTTTGGTTCTCCGGGCGCGATAAATTGCACCCTTACTCGTCCGTCAAGCTTCATTTGACGCGTTGGAGCCGGGCGACCGCAAGGGTCGCCCCTACATTTCCGGGTCACATGAACATTGACAGTGCATTATGGATGCCTGGATTATTTTGTTAAGGCATGGTTCAAATGAACTTGACCGTTCCTCCTCAACAGAAAGGTCCAGCCCTGTCATGCTGAGCACATTCGCTACGCTCAGTGTAAACTCCGCGAAGCATCTCCCTGCCGAGCGCGACAGACCCTTCGCTTCGCTCAGGGTGACATGGTGTGACTGCTCAAACGGTCAAGCACCATTCAGACGAATTGAACCTTGCCTAAATGGCATAATTTCGCTCCTACAATAGTAATTTAACATTGTCGCCTTCTTTGATGTATCCTATTGGGATTAGTTCAGGCAAGATTTGCCGGGCCAGCTCTGCTACCTCTGCTGAGAAGACCAGCACCATGCCTATACCCATATTCAGTGTTTGATATAGCTCCGCGCGCTCGACGTGGCCTAAATGGCCCAGCAATTGAAACAGGGGCGGGGGCGTCCATGCTTGTGTGTTGACCACGGCTTGCCTGCCTTCGGGCAGGATACGAGCGATATTCCCCGCAAAGCCGCCACCTGTGATATGTGCCATACCTTTGATGGCGATTCCTGCATGGCTTTGCAGCGCTTGTATCTCTGAAAGATAGCAGCGATGCGGTCGTAACAGGGCATCTACCAGGGGTTCTCGCAATGCGGGAAAGATGGTATCTAATGCGTAGGGAGCGAAGACACGACGCGCCAGTGAATAACCGTTGGTGTGCAGCCCGCTCGAAGGAAGGCCGAGCAGCATGTCGCCTGGATTGATCGTGGCACAATCAATTGCTGAATCCTGTTCGACTACACCGACGATGGTGCCCGCCAGGTCAAAGGCTCCAGGGAGATAGATATCGGGCAGTTCCGCCGTCTCGCCTCCGAGTAAGGCACATCCGACCGCCTGGCACGCCTCAGCTACACTACGCACAATCGCCGCGGCGTGCAGCGCATTCAATTTGCCCATCGCGAGGTAATCCATGAAGAAGAGCGGCCTCGCTCCTTGCGTCAACAGGTCATTCACGGAATGATTGACAAGATCATAGCCGATAGTGTCGAAGCGTTCCGCCTGGGCCGCGATGAGCGTCTTGGTGCCGACACCATCTGTCGAGGCCACCAGCGCAGGTTGCCGCATCTTTTGGATACTGCTTGCATCTATCATTCCAGCAAAGGCGCCCATGCCGGCCAGAACCTCTGGCCCCTGGGTCGCTCTGACCGCATCTTTCATCAATGCTTTCGCTTGTTCAGCAGCAGTGATATTCACTCCGCTTGCAGCGTAGGAAGTTTGACGAGATGATGGCGTATCAGCAAGCGCGCCCAGCGCATATTTCCGCGAATCCAATGATTGCGCATAATTGTAAGCATTCTGGAATATGAGCAGTCCATCACCCCTATCACCCCCATCGCCCTGCCCTCCCGCAGTACTCCTGCGCAGTGGATGTTGGATTGACGAGACGTAGCGTTCGGGGTGGGGCATCAAGCCGAATATGTTGCCGGACGCGTTGCATACTCCGGCGATATTGCCGATTGAACCATTGGGGTTGTCAGGATACGCGACATTGCCTCCAGCGTGCGAGGCGTAGACTAGCGGCACCTGCCCATCCATTGCCAGCGTTGGGAGTAAACTCGCTTCGGCCAGCACAAATTGACCCTCGCCGTGAGCCACCGGTAACTCTAACGGGTGATCGATTCCCCGCGTAAAAATACACGCGCTGGGTTGTACGTGCAGGGTGACCCAGCGGCATTCAAATTGGGCTGAGAGGTTATCGGTGAGGGTGGCAGTGGCGGGCGCGGGGGGGCGACGCAAGCGTCCCCTCTCCTCTTCCTCTCCTCCCCCGCCCCTACGGGATACGTGTTCGAGGCCGGGTGGGGGTGTTTGGTCGGGGGTGGGCAATAGGCTGGCTCGCACTAGCACCTGGAAGCCATTGCAGATGCCCAATATTAGCCGTTCATTGTGAATAAATTGGTCCAGTTGGGGGCCGAGATGGGTGGTCAAATTTTTTGCGAGCAGGGTGCCTGCTCCGAGGTCATCACCATAGGAAAAGCCGCCAGGAATTACGAGCAGGGTGTAGTCGAGAAGATGTTTGGGCGCCGCGATAAGCTGGTTGATGTGCAGTACATCTGTCTCAAAGCCAACCAGGCGGCATGCATGAGCGGTTTCGCGATCACAATTAATGCCTGGAGCACGGAGTACAAGCGCACGAGCAGTCATGCCTGTTCTCCTTTCCACGCCTGCTGTAATGCCACAATGGGAAGATCAATCAATATCTCCTCGCCGTGCCTGATAAGAAAGCGCTCTGCTTCCCTCTCCCGATACCCTTCCTCCATCGCTCTACCGGCTTCACTACGTTCCGTCCCCTCCCCTGTTACCAGGCCAATGCAGCTTACAGTGTTTACGCCAGATAAGCGCATATGGGATTCAAAAGCTTCTCGTTGGTCGGGAGCAACCTCAACGAGGAAGCGCGAGGGAGATTCGCTAAAGAGCAAGATTGTGCTGTTGGCGTCCTTTTCACTTAGTTTCCCTCCCCCCGGAGCGCTTATTCCTCCCTGAGCATCCGCAGGGAGCGCCTGTACATCGAGGTTTTCGAGGTCAAGGGTCATTCCCAGCAGCCCCGCGAGCGACATTTCGGCGGCAGCAACAGCAAGGCCTCCCTCTGATAGATCATGACAGGCCTGAACGAGGCCAGCGCGAATGGCTTCTCCGATTGCCTTCATGGTGGTTCGGGCGGTGGCAGGGTTTACCTGTGGGACAGTTGTACCGGGTACTGTCACCTGAACAATTTCCGCATAATGCGATCC
>JBGQJX010000407.1:0-4027 GCA_041499255.1 Ktedonobacteraceae bacterium
ATAAGTCCAGGCAGCAAATCAAAGATATGCGCGAACTCTTGGAGAAGGTTCACCACGAAGAGAAAGACACCAGGCAAACATCAATCAAATTATAAACACTCGCTCGCATACCCCACGAGGGTCACCCTACATATCACGAATTGGCTTGAGCAGCAGATTCGTGATATGTAGGGTGACCCTCGTGGTCGTCTTGTCCACACCCGCTCACCCCCATCCTCCCTTGATTTATTTATGAACACCCTCTTCCCATCATGTCAAAGCCAGATGGTGAAACGCCTCGCCATATTTATAACGGTGCTCGACACCTTCGTTGCGCCCGCGCTGGCGCACATACTCATCAACATCCACGTTAAACATCTGGCTGACATGACAGTGCAGCGCCTCCAGCTTTTTCTCGAAGACATCGCTCACATCAACCCAGTGGTTGGGCTGGTCGGTAGAAAAAAGATAGACCTGCCGCAGGCGGTGCTCATCAATAGTCTCGTTGAGCTGTTCAGGGAAGTACATCGGCATACGGGCCGAAGCCAGCGCATCCAGGGCACATTCACCTACCGCCCTGTGATCAGGATGGATTTCATAGCGTCGCCAGGGATCAAAAGTAAAAAGGACATCGGGCTCCCACTGCCGCATCACGTGTACCAGTTCACGACGTAGCGCCATGCCAACTTCGACTTCTCCATCGTTGTGGCCGAGAAATGTCACCTCTTGCACGCCCAGGACGCTGGCTGCGTTGCGTTGTTCCTCTTCTCGTATTTTCGCAAGTCGCTCCATTGTCATGGTAATATCATGACTGCCCCTATTGCCACTGGTCACCAGCACGTAGTGAATCGCGCGGCCCTCCGCCGCCAGGCGAGCGATCGTACCGCCACAAATAAATTCAGCGTCATCTGGATGGGCCATAATCACCATGATACGTTCGCCTCCCGGTGGAAGCATTACAGATGATAGTGTGCTCATAAAGGTCTTTTCCCTTCCTACAATTTTGATGATATCACCTTTTGCCAATATAACTGGCGGCGCGGGATACTGCGCAGCAGCCCGCGCGTTGTCTGCCAGACACGGCAAGGATTTTCATTGTTACGCCAATAATAGTATCCCGCTATCTCATCTGGTTCAAGGCCTATAATGTGCTTGAAGGCGCTCTCCAATGCCTGCTCTTCGCCTTCTCCCAAATTAAAGTTCTGTAACCAGAGCTGGCTGCGTTTCTTTTGACTACGCGTTACCTCAACAATACTGCGCCCCCATCGTTCTACCACTTCCACGTCCTCGTGCAGTAATTGCCAGAAAAGGTGACCTCCAAGAGTATCCAGGTGAGGCAAAGTTGCCAGTTCCTCAACCTGTTCAAGGTCTTGTGGCAAGAGCACCACTGTTGTTTTGGCATGAGCATCTATTCTCTTGACAACAGCACACAACTCCCCTAAAAAATCCACCATCGAACGCATGCGGAAACGATACAGATCAGCAACATCCGGACAAAGTGCCCTGCATACTGAGCAGAAACAGGTAACATCTGGCCCGCGTGGCTCATCGATCAGTATCCCATTCAGGGGGAAATTTCGCAGATATTGCTCGATCTCTTTGAAAAGCCAGTTCCGGAACGACTCGTGATTGTAGCAGGAAATATCGTGATAGCGCCCATGGCGATCCATGACACGCGAGTTGGGGTGGTGAAACGTATACCAGCTTGGCATGAGCGATGGACCGGCAAAGAGATTACCATAGCGCCCCAGGCTCAAATGCACCTTCAGACCCGCGTCCTGCGCCTGGCGCAAACCTCGCTCCAGGTCACGAGGCCAGTATTGCGCCTCCTGTTCATGTACAGCATAGACGATACTCCCCGCGCCGGTCGCACGGATCTGCTCAAAATCCTGCTTCACGGTTTCTGGGTGACGGAGTGGATGAAAATACGCGATGGTTATATCCATAGTGGTTGTTTCCTGCTCAAATAGGGAAGAAATGGAACACATTGAAATGTAGAGAAGCTTTCATGTGTATACAGGCAGTATACCACGGGCATCTCAAGCAGAGCAGTATAAGAGTAATTTGGGCTAGTGAGAGACACGATAGGGCAAAAAACCGTGCATAAGCTTGACAATCTAACCATTTCTGTGCAAAATGCACGCATGAGTCACGCACAGCAAGCACAAATCTCTAACGAGGTTTGCTTTGTTCAGGCATATGCAAAGATAAATCTGACACTCGATGTGTTAAATCGACGGCCGGATGGCTATCATGAGTTGGCAACGGTTATGCAGACCATTGACCTGCACGATACCATCTGTTTGACGGCTACCAATGACCAGCGAGTGCACGTTGTCTGCACTACTCCCGCCTTGAGCAACAACGACAACCTTGTCGCGCACGCGGCAGATATGGTTCGTCAACATTTCGCGTTGAGACAAGGAGTGCGTATCGAATTGTACAAACGTATCCCCATAGCAGCAGGATTAGGTGGTGGGAGCAGCGATGCCGCGGCTGTCCTACGTGCGCTGCATCAGTGGTGGCAAATACCAATCTCCCCATCGGACCTGCTCAGTATGGCAGCCTCACTTGGTTCCGACGTCCCGTTTTTCTTAACAGGAGGTCTTGCACTCTGTGAGGGGCGGGGAGAGCAGGTGACGCCTCTCGCTTACCACTGGCCAGCGTCGATGCGCTGGCTACTCTTACTCAAACCTGCCATCGGTCTATCTACAGCGGCAGTCTTTCGTGAACTGTCTGCCACTGACTATACCGGTGATACCTACAGTAAGACCCTCTGCTCCGACTTAAATGCGGGCCGTAGCCTGCAGTTGGAACATCTGCATAACAGCCTGGAGCGCGGTGTCCTGGAACGCTATCCTGTCGTCGCCCGGGCTAGAGAGGACCTGCTCAATGCCGGTGCACGGGTAGTACATCTTTCTGGCAGTGGGCCAACGCTCTATGCGCCATTTGCCGAACTCGCCAGTGCGCTTCAGGCACAACATCAAGTGCAGTCCCTGGGATACGAAGTATATCTGTCGCGTGCAATTTACCCCGAACCGTGAGAAATTAGTATTTACTAGTGTAAGGAGGCGAAGCCCATGTCCGACCTGTACTATTGTGTGAAGTGTAAAAAGAAAACTGAGATGAAAGACCCTCAGAGGGTGACGACGAAAAACGGGAAACCGGCTTTGAGAGGTTCCTGCTTAGTCTGCGGCACCACTGTCTACACTATTCTCGGCTCCGATAAAAAGTAACATTGCACTTTCAAAAAAATAAGTGTGTGCCCGGCGAGGGTGCGCGCTTATTTTTTGCAACTGCCTTCTCTCGACTTCCCCGCTGCCTCTCTGCTATAATGGATACGCAATAGAGTTCATTTTATCAGGGCTATGGTGAAAACAGGAGTAGCATATGCCTCTTTGGGATTCAGTCCAGCGCAGCCTGGAGAAAGCCTCTCACGAGGCTGCCCGCATCGCAAGGACACAGCGTCTGCGTTCCACAATCGATGGGTTGACACGCCAGGTAAACACACAACAGAACAACATCGTCAACAAAGCGATGGATATGTTTGTCGCAGGGCAACTTACCTCCAGCGAACTTTCCCCGCTTTGCCAGGAAATGATAAACCTTCAACAACAGTTGAACCAGGCCCGCAACGAGCTACAGCAGCTCCAGGCTCAAGCCAGCCAGGCACAACCCACGCCACCTCAAGCAAGCGGACCCCATCCTCAATTACCACCAGGGCAGAGTCCATCAGCGCCCTACGTACCAACGGGCGAAGACGTCAGCCCCGTCGTATATGCTCCCGCGCCGCCCGAATATCAATCTTACCTTGACAGCACCAGCTCAGTTTCAGTGCCACCTCCACCACCAGGCGTTGAGTCGCTGATGGGAAGCATGACGGAGACCGTCAGGGCAAACCAGGGTATTCCTTTTTCTGCACCACCTGCGAAAAAGCTCTGTTCCAACTGTCAGGCCGAGTTGCTCCCCGATAACGCCTTCTGTCAAAACTGTGGAGCTCCCGCGCAACTAAACGATTCTCAGCATTCGCCGACAATCCGGGGCAGCA
>JBGQJX010000408.1:0-4026 GCA_041499255.1 Ktedonobacteraceae bacterium
CTAGGCGACCAATTTACGCTGGCAATCACCGTTCAGAAGGTGGATGTCACAAAACCGCTCACAACGAGCTTGTAATAGTGAAGACTTATGCATCAGAAGGACTTCCAATTTGCAACCCATCAACCTCAGCGATTACGAAACCCTCGCTCAAACGCGCGTAGAGCCAACCGCCTGGGATTACATCCAGGGTGGCAGCGACGACGAAGTCACACTGCGCGCAAACCGCAGCGCTTTTGAGCGTATTCGGCTTCGTCCGCGCGTGCTCGTCGAAGGCAATACCTGCGACCCATGTACCACCGTCCTCGGCACACCTGTCAGTATGCCCATCCTCGTAGCCCCTGCCGCGTACAATTGCCTCGCGCACCCCGAAGGCGAATGTGCCACTGCCCGCGGCGCTGGTATGGCCCATACCCTCATGGTCGCCAGCACTTTCTCAACCTGCAGCCTTGAAGACATAGCGCGGGCCGCCAGCGGCCCACTCTGGTTCCAACTCTACCTCTATCAAAACCTCGAACTCTCGGCATCGGTAGTTCGACGCGCCGAGGTCGCAGGCTACCGCGCCATCGTGCTCACGGCAGACGTGCCGCGCCTGGGCCGTCGAGAAAGAGACGCGCGTAACAACTTTAGCCTGCCATCTCACCTGAACCTGGCAAACTTTCCCAACGTGCAGCCTGAGCCAGACCAATCATCATTATTTCTCCCCTGTACGCCAACCTGGGATACCCTAGACTGGCTAAAAACGGTGACATCGCTGCCTATTCTAGTCAAAGGCATTCTGACCGCGGAAGACGCGCTCCTGGCACTCGAACGGGGAGCAGCGGGTATCATTGTCTCTAATCACGGTGGACGACAACTCGACTCTGCCCTTGCGAGCATTGAGGCCCTTCCTGAAATAGTCGAGGCCGTCTCCGGCCGCTGCGAGGTGTACCTTGATGGCGGTATACGTCGCGGCACGGACATACTCAAAGCCCTGGCCCTTGGCGCGCGCGCAGTCCTGCTTGGCCGGCCAACCCTCTGGGGACTGGCCGTCAACGGCTACGAAGGCGTGCAACATGTACTGGAAATAATGCGCGCCGAACTCGAGCAGGCTATGGTTCTTTCCGGTCATTTTTCTCTTGAGACCATTAACCGCTCGTTGATAAAATTTGTCTGATTCCAGCACGCAGACTTCTCGTTTGGGGTACGAGTTGCCGGAGCGGAGATAAATGGGCTAAGAAGGTTGTCAGTGCTTGCATGTCTATGTTAGGATAGTTGAGGTAGAGTAGAGACATACTCCCTCCTTCCGTTTGATAGTACAACAACTCTGGTGATGAGGGAACTGCATAGCCATGGAACGCGATCACAAATCAGGAGGCACCGGGCGGCAGAGGCAGCATCCCCCTCCTGCCGGTACGACAATCATGCCGGGAGAGAACCCCACGCCTGCCGGGCATAGCGACAGGGAAAAGCCTCTCTTGGAGCAGGACAGGCATATTCGCGAATGGGTGGGCACAAGCACCGCTATCACGGAACGGCAACAGCTGGAGGACGAACTGCGAGCCAGTGAGCAACGCTTTCGGATTACCTTTGAACAGACAGCCGTTGGACTGGCTCATGTAGCGCTAGATGGTCGCTGGATCCTCGTCAACCGGAAGCTCTGCGACATTGTAGGGTACACCTGTGAGGAGCTGCTGGAGCGGACCTTCCACTCAGTGATGCTCCCCGAAGATCTCCCACAAGCCTTTACCCATGCTCAACGCCTGATCACTGGCGAGCTTGAGACGTTCGTACAAGAAATGCGCCATGTGCGCAAAGATGGCTCGCTCATCTGGGTCAACCTGACTGTGACGCTGGTGCGTGACACGGCAGGGATGCCGCTGTACTTTCTTGCCGTGACGGAAGATAGAACCGACCGCAAGCAAGCCGAGCAGCAGCGACTGATGCATCAACTCAAGGATCAATTCATCGTGAATGTGAACCACGAGTTACGAACCCCGCTCACGGAAGTCTACGGCTACCTCCAATTACTGAGCGACTACCAGGGACAACTTGATACTGAGACCTGGGCGACCTTTCTTCGCCAGGCCAAAGCTGGCTGTGAAGAACTCATCCTGCTGGTCAACAATGTGCTGGATACCCTGTCGGCAACCGAGGAGATGCAACCTCCTTCCAGCGAAGAACTCTTCGTTGCTCCCCTGGTGTGTGATGTCCTCGACCACCTCGATCCCAGAAAGGAACAAGCAGATCGTCTCTCTCTCGAGATCCCGGAGCAGTTGACCGTCTGGGCCAACGGGCAGCTCCTGCGTCAGGTTATACGCAACCTGCTCTCCAATGCCTTCAAGTATTGCCCCAAACCGGCTTCCGTTATCATCAGTGCAGCCCTGAGCGATCCAGCGGCACTGGGAAATGATCAAGCCCCACAGGTGTTGATCAGCGTGCAAGATACAGGTCCTGGCATTCCTCCTACAGAACTCCCCCTGCTCTTTCAGAAATTCGTCCGCCTCAAGCGCGACCTCTCTGGACCAATGCGAGGTAGTGGGTTGGGGTTGTATATCAGCAAACGATTTGTGGAAGCCATGCAAGGGCGGATCTGGGTCGAGAGTGCCGGAATAGCCGGACAAGGCAGCCATTTTTGCTTGACACTTCCCTGCCCCCCTTTCCTTCTTTGATCTCTTCCTACCACTTCTTCGTATTCAACATTGCCTTGCACAGCCACCACAGACGCAATCATCTCTAATTCTGCGATGACGGAAAGAACCGTATGAGCCAGTTCATACCTCAGAACATTCTCTGAAAGACATCGTGATGGCTATTCATATAATGCTTCGTAGTGACTGTGGTAGGACTGCATCATCTTACCATAAAAGTAACGTGTTTTAACTGTCTGCTTGTGTACCTGTTACGGGCAAAACAAGTTTGTAGTACGTGCTAGAATAAAACTCCTGCCAGACTGGTACTATGCATACAAGGCGAGAAAGTAGAAGCGATAGCAGACTTAACGCACTTGCTCAGAGAACAGTTACACATATCGGTAATGCCGCCTTGCGGTCACATGCGTACAGACGATTGTAACCTTGCT
The DNA here is from genome assembly GCA_041499255.1 of Ktedonobacteraceae bacterium. GTDB lineage: Bacteria > Chloroflexota > Ktedonobacteria > Ktedonobacterales > Ktedonobacteraceae > UBA11361. Next base: position 3,059 of record JBGQJX010000408.1, read on the forward strand.
AAGTCTCTATGGGCTTTAACACATAGAGATAAGATAGTGTTGCTATCGATCAATTTACCGGTATTTTTGTAACAAACGACCAGGCGTTGTTTCGCTTTACCCAAACATGAAACTTTCAAGATGCTTGAAAGTAATTTCGTATAGCTTTGTCTCTCGGCTAACCATATGTGGCTATCAGTTTGACATACGTTCTATATTGCCACTATTATGTCCTTAGTATTCTCAACAAATCACGCGCCGATAATCTGCGTGAAAGGTGGAAATTACGGACGTATCAGCTATCTTCAATTCCGGTGGACTATTTTTCATTGTGTACCTCATAACACCAAGCGTAGTAGCACTTTGGGTACATGACCAATTTGTTCCATCGGAACAGCGAGATTGGCTAGGAATGCTTTTTTGGCTGGTAAGCTATGGAGCATTCAATTTTTTAGTGTACTACCTGCTTTCCCCGCTCATCAATTCTGTCATTCCTCCGATAACAGCGCCTAATCCGCTTGGAAAGGGATTTATAGACTACCGCTCAATTTTATTTGCGGCATTTATTATACCAGCTATCGTTGGTTTCATAACCGGTATCCTTCCCCAAGCAACATGGTTTCAAAAACTTTTTCGAGGGAAGCTGCTCCACCCGACCCCGACAGCATGGGATTTTATCTTTGGCGATAGAACAAAATCGTATCTAATTATGTTCCACCTGAAATCTGGAGCAAAGATTGGCGGGCTGTATAGCACTAAGTCTTATGTCTCGTCGTTTCCGACCTCGCAAGAAATTTACTTTGAGGAGGTTTGGCAGATAGACGAACGAGGAGGATGGATAGATCCCATAGAAGACAGCGCGGGTGCATTCATCAAAATAGAAGAATGCACCCATTTTGAATTGTTTCATGTAGGCATACGAAAGAAGGTAACTCTATGGCAGAGGAGCAAGACGCGACTATCAAGCGTATTGTTGAGGTTGCGCCGCC
>JBGQJX010000409.1:0-4018 GCA_041499255.1 Ktedonobacteraceae bacterium
GATTCTTTCGGGGCTTTGATGTAGCTGTTTCGCTTCTCTGGCCTGTGCGCCGCCTGCGGCGCAAGGAAAAGAAGAGTGAGTGCAGGCCTGGCGCCGCAGCGCCAGGCCTGCACTCACATTTTGTCTCTCTCTGGGGAACAGGACGGGGGCGACGCAAGCGTCCCCACCCCACACCGCACCTCTCCCGCCCCTACGAGACTTCGAGACGTGGGGGTGCTCGAAAACCTCTGCAATGGCGGTTGAATATACTATACGGCTGTGATATGCTACTTTGCGGTGGCATTTTTACATTTCTTGCTAGTCTATTTAGTAGGTTTTGTCCGCCTTATTAGTCCGTCAAGCTTGATTTGACGCGTTAGAGGTGGGCGACCACAAGGTCGCCACTACATTTCCGTGTCAAATGAACATTGACAGAGCATTATTACCCTGCGCTTCCCGTAGGGGTTGGTACTGTATTGCGCCAGCTGTTCTACGAGAGAAGCGAGGAGAGCCAGTTTCATGTCTACTGCAATTTGGGGAGAACAGGAATCACAGCCTGATCAAGACGTTACTACACCGTTGCTCAAGCATCTTTTGGCGCAGATGATGGGGCAGTTTGGGTGCACCGGGGCCTGTATTGCGCTGCACGACGAGATAATCGATCAGATGGAAATAAGGCTGCACCTGCGCACGCGCAACAGCGGTTCCATAGCAACAGGGTCCGGTCACGTTGGAGGAAACAGCGATAGCGCACAAACGCATGACCGGTACATTACTGTGAACCTGGTAGACCCGTCATCGTCGGCACTTGGGCGTTTGAAACGCCCCCAACAATTATTCCCATTGGAGAATGTAGAAGAGGTAACGTCGCAGCAAAACGATCTATTCTCCGTTGGCACTGGCTATCGCGTGGGTATGGACTTGATTGGGTATGTCTGGCACAAAAACGAGACGCATATTATGCGCCATGACGATTATCTCTCCTACTTTTATACGGGCGACCGGACAACGCTCAAAATAGATGTCACACCTACGTGGTACCTGGTTGTGCCGATGCAGGAGCTCACTCTTGTTGATGAGGTCCGAGGCAAGAAAAAGCAAGCCAGGGTAACGGGCGTGATCGTCCTTTACCACACTGCTATTGGAGCGGTATTCCAGCAGAAGCAGCGTTCAGAGGCTCGAGAATTCGCCGAACGGATAGCACTTTTCTTACAGAACGAGCAATTGCGTCACCGGCAACTACGAACAAGCGAGTACTTACAACAGTTGCAGAACATCAGCATTGCCTTTCCTACTAGCGTAAAGCTGGCAAAACTGGTAGATGATATTTATCAATTCACCACGAAGGTTGTAGATGTCTCCTCGATGTTAATTACCCTTTATGACCGGGATACCAGGAAGATTTATGATGTCTTTGCCATCGAGAACGGGAACCGTGTAGGGGACCTGACTGAACATCCCCTTGTGATTGAGCCAGAAGAGCGGCCGGTCTGGTGGAAGGTTGCTCACAATGAAAAGCAAACGTTGTTGATCGATGTCACCCATTACGAACAAGGTGAATATGACGAACTCTTGACCGGCCCGTGGGGTGACCAGCACAAAGCTGGTTCATTTTTACTCTTACCTATGAAAATGTTTAATCGTATTATCGGCTCACTCTGTATCACGAGTATGCATCCCCATGCCTACCACCCTGAGGAGATACAAGTCCTGGAGACGATGGTACAGATTATTACGGTGAGTATAGAGAATGCCAAGCTGTACGACCGCGCATACCAGTCGCTGCGTGATGCGAAACAACGTGAAGAAATGCTGGCCGCGATGAATAGCGCCTTGCAGACAATCAGTGTGAGTACAGTCCTCAACGTGAACGACATCGCGCACAAATTTGTTGAATCTGCTGCCAAGCTGGTGCAGACAGAGATGAGTATCTTTTTCCAATGTCCCCCTGAGAGGGAGCATTTGATAGTGCTGGCCGCCTATGAAGCAGAGAAACAGCAGAGCAACTGGTATGATCCTGATGACCAGGTGAACATATCCTACGACAATAAGTATGATGATGAACTGTTTGCAAAAATACATATTCCTTTTAAGAACTCTTCTCTGGAGTATCATGTGAGTACGGGTTTCTTCTACCTGGATGAACCAATGGCGGAAGAACTTGCGAAAGAATGCGATGAATGGGGAGCCATTTTTTTGCTTGAGACAGGCATCAAGAAAATGCTGATGGTTCCGGTGTTGTACCAGGCAGAGCTGGTGGGCATTTTGGGAGTGCACACGCCGGAACAGGTGCGCAACTTCCGTCCAAACGAGGTTGGCATGCTGATGGCTCTCAGTTCACAGGCAGCCAGCGCCATTCGCAATGCGCAACTTTTTGAAGAGATTCAGGAAGCCTACGCAGAACAACAGCAATTGGACAAGCTCAAAGATGAATTTCTGGTGACCGCCTCCCACGAGCTGCGTACGCCGCTGAGCGCTATCAGTGGCTATTCGACCCTGCTCAAGCGTCAGAGCGGCCGCATCAATCCCCAGCAGATCACGCGTTACGCCGCAAAGATAGCAGGCGCCACGCAACAACTGACCGACCTGGTAAACAGTATGACCGAAGCAACAAAGATTGGCACGATCGATAAGAAACTTGATTTGCAAATCGGCCCGGTGCAATTGCACGCGGCGGTAGAGATGGCAGTCACTATGCTCAGTGTGAATATCGAACAGAAGATTTTGCCGCAGGTTAGCCCTAATCTCTGGGTCAGTGGTGACCCGCTGCGGGTGCGCCAGGTGATAACAAACCTGCTGGATAATGCCGCGAAATACTCACCAGTGGATGGGAGGATAGAGGTCATCGCGGGGGCAACTACGCTTTCACAAATAGGGCTGCCTGAAGACCAGCTTGATATCGAAGCGGATCCTCGCTTGCCTGTGGTATTAGTGCAGGTTTATGATGAAGGGGAAGGTATCGATCCAGAAGATCAACAGAAAATCTTTGAGAAATTTGTGCGCGCGACTCGTTCTTTGACGACACCTGTGCGGGGATCAGGTCTGGGGCTCTTTATCTGTCGCCGCTACATTGAAGCCATGGGCGGTAGATTATGGCTACAGCAGAGCATTCCGAGGGAAGGTTCCGTGTTCAGTTTTTATCTACCACGCATGGATGCACCTATTGATGTGGACAAGGGTGAAGAGGATGAAGCAGAAAAACAACAACAAAGCGCGTAAAGGAGCCCACACTAAGGTTGACATCAGGGTTGACACCAAGACACCAAGACACCAAGACACCAAGACACCAAGGTTGACCGCGAGGGTCAACCCTACTATATACGGGGACGTAATACGGGGACGTAAGGTACCGGGTTTTTATTGGACCTGGATGGTGATGTTGAAACGTTTGATGATTGAGGAATTTCCTTCGAAGCTGCGCCAGTATTTTAGTTGGAGTTGGACGGTTCCAGTGTTTTTGGCATGAAATACGAAGACGCGGGTACCGCCGCTACCAACGCCGCCTCCGGGTGTTGGGGTGTAGTCTGAACTTTGTTGTGTCAGGATTGTAGTGTCCGTGTGGTCGATGGCCCAGAGGAAGCCTGTGGTTGGATTCTCGTCAAGGCAGATTGTTATCTGATCACCGGTATGCGCCTGGATGGTTTTACCATTATCGGCATATGTCAGGGTGCAGGCTGAGCCGGTATTTCCGCAGGCGGTTACATAGAGAAGGAGCAGGCAACAGAGAAGGCTGAGCCGGTATACCAGGCGAACGGAGCGGCGTTTATGGCTGCTTTTACCAGGGTTCTCTTTTAGTGCGCTATTCATATTTCTTGCTCCGGTAGCTCTGCTGTTTAGTGCTATTTCACGCTGTTGCTTTCTGTAGTGTTATTATATAGCTTGTGCGGGTTTTTATGCGTCCTCATCGCTGCGCTCTTCGCAAATATTTTTATGTGAAGTTGTGGGGGGTTGGGGGGGGGGGGGGGGGGGGCCGACAAAAAAAACGAAACTAGAGAAGAGGGGGGGGAGCCCACCCGAGGGGGAGACAAGAAAAAAATAA